>DAIRFL010000082.1:0-8209 GCA_036795105.1 Flavobacteriaceae bacterium
GATTCACAGAGGATTCTCTACTTATGAAAAAACAAAGTACAGAAATATTCCAGAGTGGCAATTAGCGATTGAATTACAGCAGCGTTTTCCTGATTTGCCGATTATCAATGATCCATCTCACATCACAGGTAAAAGAGATATGGTTCAGGAGGTAAGTCAGACTGCCCTAGATCTCAATTTTGATGGTTTGATGATTGAAACTCATTACGATCCTGAAAATGCTTGGTCTGATGCAGCTCAACAGGTAACTCCTTCAGCACTGATTCAGATGATGCAAGATTTAAAGGTTCGTCTAAAAGATGATCCAGAGCAAGCATACCACAATGAGATTACTACCCTTCGTTCACAAATCGATATTATCGATGAACAAATGTTAGAAAGTCTTGGAAAACGTATGAAAGTCTCTGACAAAATAGGTCAACTTAAGAATGCTCACAATGTTGCAGTTCTTCAGTCTGGTCGTTGGAATGAAATTCTAGGACGTATGATCTTAGAAGGTGAAAAGAGAAATCTCTCTGAGGAATTTGTTTTAAAACTCTTTAAAGCGATTCACCAAGAGTCGATTAATCACCAAGAAAAAATAGTTAACCACTAATGATTATAGGGGGCTTTTAAGCCCCTTATTTTTTATCTTCAGACCGTGAAAGGAATCGTATATAAATCTACTGGTAGTTGGTATGTTGTAAAAACAGCATCAGGAGACTTATACGAATGCCGTATCAAGGGCAAGTTTAGAATACAGGGGATTAAGAGTACGAACCCAATAGCAGTAGGGGATCATGTAGAGTTCGATGTTGAGAAAAAAGGGGATGATACCATTGGTATTATTCACGCTATAGAGGAACGAAAAAACTATATTATTAGAAAGTCGGTCAATCTTTCAAAACAGACTCAGATAATTGCATCCAATATAGACTTGGCCTTACTGTTAGTTACCATTGATAATCCGCCGACATTAACGGCTTTTATAGATCGTTTTTTAGTTACAGCCGAAGCTTATGATATCCCAGTTGTACTGGTTTTCAATAAGGCTGATTTATATACCGATCAAAGCAGGGAAGAGGCGGAATACTTACAAATGCTCTACAAATCGATAGGATATCAATGTGTGGAGATTTCTGCAATAAAAAATAAAGGCCTGGATAAAATCATCGATCTGATGAAGGATAAAACAACTTTAGTGTCAGGTCATTCAGGTACCGGAAAATCAACGCTGATCAACGCTATTTCACCGGGTCTAGATTTAAAGACCACTGAAATATCAGACTTGTACAGCCAAGGACAACACACCACTACCTTTGCTGAAATGTACGATCTTTCTTTTGGAGGTCAAATCATCGATACTCCAGGAATTAAAGGTTTTGGAGTGGTTGAAATGGATTCTGAAAGTCTGGGGGATTATTTTCCTGAGTTTTTTAAACTCAAACCTGAGTGCAAGTTCAACAACTGTCTTCATATAGACGAACCCCATTGTGCGGTTAAAAAGGCTTTAGAGGAAGATAAAATTGCCTGGTCTCGATATCGATCTTATATTCAGATGATGGAAGGTGAAGATGAAAATTACAGAGTTAACAATTACAGTGAATAAACATGAGAGCGGTTGTACAAAGAGTTAAAGATGCAAGTGTAAGGGTAGATGGATCCCTTATCTCTAAAATTGATTCTGGATTATTGGTGCTTCTTGGAGTGACCCATTCAGATACTCAAGACGATATCGATTGGTTGTCAAAAAAAATACTCAATCTGCGTATTTTTAACGATGAAGAGGGGGTGATGAATAAATCCCTATTGGAAGTTGATCAGGAATTGATCGTGGTAAGTCAATTTACGCTGTACGCTGCGACAAAAAAAGGAAATAGACCTTCCTATATCAATGCGGCAAAACCAGAACAGGCAAATGAATTATACAAAGGCTTTGTAGCATCCTGTGAGCGACAATTAGGTAAAAAAGTAGGAGAAGGTGTTTTCGGTGCAGATATGAAAGTCTCACTGATGAACGATGGACCTGTCACTATAAGTATAGATACACATAATAGAGAATAAGATGGATATTAAAAACGCACAATTAGCAGTAGATGAGTGGATTAAAGCCCATGGTGTTCGTTATTTTAACGAGCTAACCAATATGGCTCAACTCACAGAAGAAGTTGGAGAGGTCGCTAGAATAATCGCTAGACGTTATGGAGAACAGTCTGAAAAAGAATCTGATAAACAAAAGGATCTAGGTGAAGAATTGGCCGATGTATTATTTGTATTACTGTGTTTGGCTAATCAAACAGGAATTGATCTTCAAAAGTCTTTTGATCAAAAATTAGAACTCAAGGCAAAGCGCGATCACGATAGACATCATCAAAACAAAAAACTGCAATAAGACTATGTCCTTAGCTACATACGAATTGTCTGTACCAAAGACAAAAAACATACAGGCTGCTATTCAAATTACTGGCTCTAAAAGTGAAACTAATAGGCTTTTGTTATTACAGGCTCTTTTTTACAATATCAGTATTTCAAATACCTCTAATTCTGATGATGCTGTTGCGATGGCTGCTGGTCTAAAGATTGATCAGGGTGTTGTGGATATTCACCACGCTGGTACGGCGATGCGATTTTTGACTTCCTATTTTGCTTCAAGCCAAGGAAAAGAGGTGGTGATCACTGGTTCAGAGCGTATGCAAGAGCGTCCTATTAAGATTTTAGTCGATGCCTTAAGGTCAATGGGAGCTCAGATTGAATACACCCAAAATGAGGGTTATCCTCCACTAAAAATTACTGGAACAAAACTAGATCAACACAAGGTCGTTATGGCTGCTGATGTAAGTAGTCAGTATATTTCATCCCTATTGCTTATAGCGCCAAGTTTGCCCAATGGATTAGAATTACACTTAGAGGGTAAAATTACTTCGGTTCCCTATATTAAAATGACCTTAGCTCTTTTAGATGCAATTGGTGTAGAAAATAGTTTTGAAGGGCAAATAATCAAGGTCGCTCCTCAATCAACTGTTGAGACAAATGAATTGGTTGTTGAATCCGATTGGAGTTCAGCATCCTATTTTTACAGTATATGCGCACTATCTGATTTAGGTTCTGAAATCAAGCTTTCTTCCTATAAAAAGAATTCACTTCAAGGGGATTCCGTTTTAGCTGAAATCTACCGTGAATTAGGTGTTGAAACCACCTTTGATAAAAACAGTATTTGTCTTAAAAAAGTATCTGATATAAGTCCTTCTGTCAAAGCAAATGGTTTGGTATGGGACTTGGCAAATGCACCCGATATTGCACAAACCATTGCTGTGAGTTGTTTTGGATTAGGAATCTCTTGTTCATTGAGCGGATTACACACCCTTAAGATTAAAGAAACCGACCGATTAGTAGCACTCTATAACGAGCTTTCAAAGTTTGGAGCTAGTGTAACTATAGATGACAAATCACTTCAGTTAGAATCATTTGAGGGAAGGATGTGTGAAGGAGTTTGTGTAGCAACTTATAAGGACCACCGTATGGCGATGGCCTTTGCTCCATTAGCCCTTTTAACAAGCTTTAAGGTGGAAGAAGCCATGGTTGTTAGTAAGTCTTATCCTGACTTCTGGGAGGACATGCTGACACTGGGAATTGGAGTAATTAAATAGATTTATTGCTATTTACTTGACAACCCCCTAGTTGAGGTTGTATATTTGCAACCTTTATAAAATTTGAATCCCTAAACTATGAAGTTATCTCATTTTAATTTTGATCTTCCTAAAGATCTATTGGCAGAATATCCATCAGAACACAGAGACGAGGCTCGTTTAATGGTTGTCAATAGAGAAGATGGAAGCATCGAACACAAATATTTTAAAGATCTTATCGATTATTTTGACCAGGACGATGTAATGGTGCTCAACAACACCAAGGTATTTCCAGCGCGTCTATACGGTAATAAGGAAAAGACAGGAGCTAGAATTGAAGTGTTCTTATTAAGAGAGTTAAATGAAGAACAGCGTTTGTGGGATGTACTCGTAGATCCAGCGCGTAAGATTCGTATTGGAAATAAACTCTATTTTGGAGACGATGACTCCCTAGTTGCTGAGGTTATTGACAACACTACTTCAAGAGGTAGAACACTTCGTTTCTTATACGATGGTTCTTATACTGAGTTTAGAAAAAAACTAAGAGAATTAGGTCAAACACCACTTCCAAAGTATATTAAAAGAGAAGTTGAACCAGATGATGAAGAGCGTTATCAAACTATTTATGCTAAGAACGAAGGAGCTGTTGCAGCACCTACTGCTGGACTTCACTTTTCCAAGCATTTATTGAAGCGTTTAGAGATCAAAGGTGTTAATTTTGCGGAACTTACACTTCACGTTGGATTGGGAACCTTTAACCCAGTAGAGGTTGAGGATTTATCAAAACACAAGATGGATTCTGAAGAATTAGAAATCTCAGAAGATTCTGTAGCTGTGGTAAACAATGCAAAAACTCATAAGAGAAGAGTATGTGCAGTAGGTACAACAGTGATGAGAGGATTGGAGTCTTCTGTTAGTTCAGAGCACACTTTAAATCCTTATGAAGGATGGACGAATAAATTTATTTTTCCTCCATATGAATTTAGTATCGCCAATTGTATGATTACAAACTTCCATACTCCAAAGTCAACACTTCTGATGATGGTTTCAGCTTTTATGGGACACGATCTGATGAAAAAGGCCTATAAGGAAGCCGTAGATAAGGGCTATAAGTTCTATTCTTATGGCGATGCAATGCTTATAATATAACAAACTTTAGGCCCGTCAATAAGTCGGGCCTTTTTTAACTTCCTCATGAAAAAAGACATTCGATCCATGGATAAGGACGCTCTTAGAGACTTTTTTGTCGCTAGGGGAGATAGTGCTTTTAGAGGAAATCAAGTCTATCAATGGTTGTGGCAAAAGGGAGCACACCAATTTGAAGACATGACCAATCTCTCCAAAGAGACTAGAGCTTTACTCGACGAGCATTTTGTGATTAACCATATTGAGGTAGATCAAATGCAGCGATCCATAGATGGAACTATTAAAAATGCAGTGCGTTTACACGATGGACTTATTGTAGAGTCGGTACTTATTCCTACTTCAAAAAGAACAACGGCCTGTGTGTCTTCTCAGGTAGGTTGTAGTTTAGATTGTAAGTTTTGTGCGACAGCGCGACTCAAGAAAATGCGTAATCTCAATGCAGATGAAATATACGATCAGGTCGTTGCGATTGACAAAGAGAGTCGATTGTATCAAAATATGCCCTTGTCGAATATCGTATTTATGGGGATGGGTGAGCCATTGATGAATTATAATAATGTGCTCAAAGCCATTGAAAAAATAACATCTGATGAAGGCTTGGGAATGTCTCCAAGGAGAATAACGGTTTCTACCTCCGGTATTCCTAAGATGATTAAAAAAATGGCGGACCAAGAGGTTAAGTTTAACCTAGCAGTATCGCTGCATTCAGCAATCGATCAGGTTCGTACCTCCATCATGCCCTTTAACGAAACCTTTCCTCTTAGTGAATTAAGAGCAGCACTCGAATACTGGTATGCAAAGACCAAGAATAGAATTACATACGAGTACGTCGTTTGGAAAGGGGTTAACGACAGTCAAAAGGATATCGATGCGCTGGTGCGCTTTTGTAAATTTTCTCCCGCAAAGGTCAATCTAATCGAATACAATCCTATCGATGGTGGAGACTATATGCAGGCATCCGAAGAGTCCATCCAAAACTACATCAAAACCCTTGAAGCAAATCGAATCACTGTAACGCTTAGACGTTCGAGAGGTAAAGATATCGATGCAGCCTGTGGACAATTAGCGAATAAGTCCTAGATTTCTACGAAATCAGTTCCACCTGAGCATTGGGTTGAAACAAATAGATTTTTTGAGTTTTGAGTTCCATACACTCATAGCGTTTTACTCGTTTAGACACTTTCATAAACACCCTGTTATTGGAGGTTTTAAACAAACTACCATCGGGAATTTCAAACATAAAAGTACTGAAGTGCTCTTTTGAGTCATATTGTTTTAAGGCAATTGAAAGTACTGCATCCGTATCAGAACTTGCTTTGGGGTTTTTAAAGTGTTTGGCCAGTACAGGCAATAGCTGATCTGGAAACACTTCTGGTCTTAAAAAGGGCAACATCAAATGCTGAAAACAGTGCTTCCATTCTTTTCCATGAGGTTTTATTCTTCTGCCATAGGTTTTATAGGCTAGTAAATGAGCGAGCTCGTGAATAAGCGTGATTAAAAAACTATAGGGATTTAGAGAAGCGTTTATTGTTATTAAATGTCTCCCACTGAGGTCTTTTCGGTAGTCTCCGTGTCTTGTTTTTCGTTCCCTTACAATTTTGAGATGAACTTCTTGTTGTTGAATTAATTCAAAGACAGGAGTTATAGCTGATTTAGGAAGGTATTTTTCGAGTAGTTGTTCCACCTTTTAAATTTATGAAAAAGATGCCTAAAGTTGTTGAACTGTTAGTAATTTTGCTTTATGAAAAAAAGATCAGTAGATATTGTTGTTTCTCCTAGGGTACCTCACTTTGTAGGAGATGGATTTAGGGTTCAGAATTTTATACCTTCAGCTTATGGATTGGATATGGTATCCATGGATCCCTTTATAATGTTGGATTATAATGCACCTTTTTATTTTGAGGCAACTGATACGCCAAGAGGTGTTGACGTACATCCACATCGTGGATTTGAGACCGTTACCGTTGCTTTTAAAGGAAAAGTAGCACATCACGATTCTGCTGGAAATGCAGGAGTGGTTGAAGAGGGAGGGGTGCAGTGGATGACTGCGGCCTCAGGAGTATTGCACAAAGAGTATCACGAGAAGGAATTCGCTAAGAGTGGAGGGATATTTTCAATGGCTCAACTCTGGGTGAATTTACCCGCAAAACACAAGATGGATGCTCCAAAATACCAAGGTTATAACAAAGAGGAAATACCTGTTGTAAAACCTTCTGAAGGAGTCCTTGTAAAGCCTATAGCTGGAACATTTCAATCGGTAAGCGGTCCGGCATTTACCCATACCCCAATACATTTATACAGAATTGAGATGGACGAAGCTACATCATTAGAGCTTTCGTTTCCATCACATTACAATACTGGAATAATTGTAGTTGATGGAGTAATTGATATCAATGAGGGAGAAGCTATTGAGCTCGATCATTATATTCGCATGGCAAATGATTCAGAAGCCTTTACTGTAAACGCTCAATCGAAGTCTATCCTACTGTTGATGAGTGGAGAACCTATAGGGGAACCAATCGCTGCTCAGGGTCCATTTGTAATGAATACCAAAGCAGAACTGATGCAGGCTATGAAAGATTTTTACGAGGGAAAATTCGGACATTTAGACTAGGGAGTCGAATTCGATACTTCGATAATCTTACCGTTGAATAAATGAGCTCTGTGTAAGACAAAATCCAATAGGTATTCTGCCATCATCGCTGGTGTTGTCGGGGGATTGTATCCTGGAAACGCCTCTTGTAACATCTCTGTATTGACCGCTCCTAAGGCCATGACATTGAAGTTTGGACCTTTGTCTTTATACTCTTCAGCTAAGAGCTCTGTAAGTGTGATTATAGCTCCTTTACTCGAACTATAAGCAGCTAAGCCAGGGAACTTCAAACTTCCTTGAACACCTCCAATAGAACTTATATTGAGAACATTTGAATCTGAATTCATAAAAGGAAGAACGGCTTTTGTAAGTGCAGCAGGTCCAAATACATTGACTTGATAAACCTTTAAATAGTCTTCTAATTCAGTCTCTTCAAATGATTTATTAACTAGTGCTCCAGCATTATTTATGAGAATATCAACTTTTGAGTCCCACTTATTTTCAACAAAATTCACCAGCTGCTGTATGGATTGATCATCGCTTATATCAAATTCAAAAGCACTGAGCTTATCTAGTTTTAATTCTCTGATAGGAGCAGCATTCCTAGAAAGAGCTATGACTTGGTGATTTGCTGCTGCAGCTTGTTTAGCAAGTTCGAAACCAATTCCTCTACTGGTTCCAGTGATAATAATCTTTGCCATAATTATCTTTTTAAGTATACCTCACGAACCTTTTTAAACAAATCGGAAGAATATACAAATGAGGTTACAGCCTCATTTTCGGTTTTAAATATTTCCTTATTAGAACCTTCCCATGCCTTCATTCCATCTTTTAGAAATACAATTTTATCTCCGATTTCCATTAC
>DAIRFL010000083.1:0-8187 GCA_036795105.1 Flavobacteriaceae bacterium
CTTTAAAAGCAATTGAACTCAATTAATAATTGTAATTCAACTATTAACATCAACCTCCTTTTTTAAAGGGGGTTTTTTTTATAGATGATTTAAAAATCTCTTAACCTAGACATAACTTTAAAATAGAAGTTTAGTAAAGTTTTGCTAACCTTTTTCTAAGGCTTGCTCACGTTATTTGCACAAAATTTAACGATTCGAAATGAAAAAAATTTATTCAGCACTTTTTATACTAGTAACGGCGATTTCATTCGCTCAAGAAACAGGAACCATTCAAGGGAAACTTACGGACAAAGAGCTCAATGACGAGCCTTTAGTTTTTGGAAATATCCTCATCAAAGGAACTGCTTTAGGAACCACTTCAGATTTTGATGGCCTTTATGAGTTCAACAATCTAGAACCTGGAACTTATACCTTAGAGATAAGTTTCTTAGGTTATGAAACCATCACAGCCGAAAACATTGTAGTAAAAGCTGGAGAAATCACCAAAGCAGACTTTTCATTAGGAGCCTCTCAAGGAATGGTTCTAGAAGAAGTAGTTGTCGTTACAACTACCTCAAAAGAATCAGAAGCGGCACTTTTAGTAGAACAAAAAAATGCAGTAGCGATGTCTACGGCAATTGGATCACAAGAACTTGCGAAAAAAGGGGTTGGAGATGCAGCTACAGCGCTAACAAAGACTACTGGGGTATCCAAACAAGAAGGTAGCGGAACCATCTTTGTAAGAGGATTAGGTGATCGCTATAATATGACCACACTCAACAAACTTCCTTTACCTTCAAACAATCCTTCTAGAAAGAATATCGAACTGGGAATGTTCACCACTGATATTGTAGAATACATTGGTATCGACAAAACATTTATCGCTTCCAACTACGGAGATTTTTCTGGTGCGAATATCAATATTAAAACTAAGGATTTTAAAGGAACATCATTTATTGACATCTCTTTAGGATCAGGAGTTAACACTGAGGTGTCAAAAGCAGACACCTTTTACCTAAACGACGGTCCTAACAAATCAGGATTTTATTATCAATCCTATCCTTTATTTCCGTTAAATAATTACAACTTTACAACGAGTTGGGATCGAACAATTGAGAATAACCCTATCAATAGAAATGCTTCTGTCAAAGGAGGTTTATCTTTTTACTTAGGAGATAACACCAAGGTAAATTTCTTTGGAATGGCTTCTCACGACAATAGTTTCAGTTATCAAAACGGTATCGTTAGAGGAGGTATTACTGTCTCTGGTTTAGCTAGAAGAGATTTTACCTATGACTCCTTCAAGTACAACACCAACTCTACAGCAATGGGAACCATCGGTGTTCGTCACTTAAATCACTTCTTACAGTTTAACAGCTTGTATACCAATACTTCTTCTCAATCTCAAAATGAGTACTATGGGGTCGTAGATACATTTGATTACGCACCTGAAGGTGGTGCTGTTGTACAACGTTCTGTATTTGATCGTACCGTACTACTAGTAAATCAATTATTAGGGGAGCATCAACTGAGCGACACCTTCGCTGTAAATTGGGGTACTTCGTTTAACATCACTCAAAATGTGATTCCAGACAGAAGACAATCAATGATTTCTCCTGATAATTGGGATAATCCAGAAGGTCCAAAGTCTTTTCAACAAACATTGAACAGCTCAGACAACCACCGCTTTTTTCAAAATTTGAGTGAAGAAGAATTTGCTGCGAATATAGAAGCTGAATACAAATTCAAGAAAAATGAAGATGATTTATACGATGGTATTCTCACCTTTGGGTACAACGGACGTATGAAATCAGTAGACTTTAAAGCGACTCAATTTAACTTTAGAATTACAAGACGTCTTTATGGATCAGTTGTTGACCAGCCTATTATTGAGGATGTTCACAATCTCGATAGCTATTTCAACTTAGAAAACAGAAATGCTGGATTGTTCTCTATCGAAACCTTTAGAGGAAATTTAAATACTCCTTCTGCTCTTGTTCCACAAACTTATGACGGAACTCAAAATATCCATGCTGCCTATACAAATTTGACGTATAAATTATCAGATAAAACAACTGCAGTAGTAGGATTAAGAGCTGAAAAAATCGATCAGACGATTAACTGGAGTACTTCTTTAGATCCAACTGGGGGTTCTGCCTCTTTTAATGCTATTGAATTTTTACCAACTGCAAGTATCAAAGTTGCTCTGAAAGAAGATCAAAACTTAAAATTAGCAGCGAGTAAGACCTATACACTTCCTCAATTTAAAGAACGCGCATTATTCCAATACGAAGATGTGACTCAGGTATCATTTGGAAACCCATCCCTATACGCCTCAACAGATTACAACTTTGATGCTAAGTGGGAACTCTTTCCAAAGCGTTCAGAGCTTATCTCTGTAGGAGGTTTTGCAAAATACATCCAAAACCCTATCAACGATGTAACGGTAAACTCTGCTACTAATGATTTAAGTTATGTCAACACAGGAGACAGTGCTACTGTATTTGGTGTCGAATTCGAGATGAGAAAAGATCTGATTAATCACGAGACTGAAACAGAATCTGGATTCTTAAAAACCCTATTGACGTTTGGGTTGAATGCTTCTTATTTGATTTCCAATCAAGAACTCGATGCTCAAAAAGTAATCGATGAAACCACTGCTGCTGGAATCTTACCCCTCAGTGTGGATTTCACCAATAGTTCGGATAAACTCAGTGGAGCATCCGATTTGTTACTCAACGCTGATATTAGTTTTTCTAAAGAATTTGAAAAGGATCGCAATTTTAGTGCTACTGCTGCATACAACTATTACTCAGATCGAATCTATGCCTTAGGAACAGAAGGAAAAGGAAATTTAGTCGACAAGGGATTGGGAAGCCTAGATCTCATTGTTAAATCGGATCTCACAAAAAACTTAAGCCTTGGTCTTAGCGCTAAAAACATCTTAAATCCAGAAGTTCTGAGAATTCAAGATATTCAAAATATTGAAGTGCTTTCTTATAAGCGAGGGGCTACTGTTAAGCTTTCTTTATCCTATAACTTTTAGTTAATATAAGCATTACATAAAGGTAAATTATTACTAACGCTTAGTTTAAATACTAGGCGTTTTTTTGTGTCAGAATTTAAAACATAAATCAATTAAAATTAAATAATGAAAAAATCAATTTTAAAATTTGCTTTACTATCAATAGTACTTACAGCGAGTTCTTGTATTAAAGATGAAACTCCTGTAGTAGATATTCATTCCAATGGAATTCAAGATGGAGATGAGACTGGAATCGATTGTGGAGGTTCTTCTGGTAATGAATGTCCTGTAAACAATGAATTATCAGGTGATATTTCAGATGCAGTAGTATTAGATGCATCTATTGAATACGATTTAACTGGAGCTTTAGTCGTTCGTGAAGGGGGATCTCTAACCATCCCAGCCGGAACAGTAATCAAAGCATCAGGTGGAACATCTTCTTATATTGCTGTTGCTCAAGGTGGACTCATCTATGTGAATGGTACTTCTTCAAATCCAGTAGTAATGACTTCAGCTTCTGAATCGCCAGCTGCAGGTGACTGGGGAGGATTAGTTCTTTGTGGAAAAGCTCCTACAAACGTAGGTGCGACAGCTACTTCTGAAGTTGCTGATTTAACTTATGGAGGTGCAGATGCGAACGATTCTTCTGGAGTATTAAAGTATTTAAGAGTAGAGTATACTGGTGCCACTTTTAACTCTTCAAAAGAATTCAACGGTGTATCATTCTTCGGTGTAGGTGCTGGAACAACAGTTGACTACGTTCAATCTTATGAAGGTGGTGATGATGGTTTAGAGTTCTTCGGAGGTACTGTTAACCCGTCACACTTAGTTTCTGTCAACTCTGGAGATGACTCTATCGACTTTGCTGACGGATGGTCTGGAAATGGATCCTACTGGTACATCTTAGGAGGTGCTAAGGCTGGTATCGAAGGTTCAAACAACGGTGATAACGGTGCTGCGACTCCAATGACAACTGCAATATTATCAAACATCTCAGTTGTTGGACCTGTAAGTGAAGGGGCACTATACTTCAAAGAAGGTGGAGGAAAATTCACCATTGACAACTTCTACGCTAAAGGTGTTAACTTAGGTGTCAAAGTAAAAAGTACAGACACCAATGCCTCTGATCGTATTGAAGCTGGTGATCTAGTGATGACTAACGTACAATTTGCTGATTCAGCTGAAGGATTTATAGCTCATGATTACACCGGTGCAACTCAATCGTTCATTTCTGAAGGAATCACTACAGGAGCTGGTTCTGGAGCTGCTGCTCCAAGTTGGACTCAAGGTTGGACTGTGGGACTTGATAACACTACAGCTGCAACTACTGAAAATATTCAAGGAGAGATTTCAACTGATATCAGCTTAGATGCTTCAATCGAGTACTACTTATCAGGATCTCTTGTAATTAAAGAGGGTGGTTCATTAACCATCCCTGCAGGCACGATCATCAAAGCTACTGGAGGAACCTCTTCTTATATCGCAGTGGCTCAAGGTGGACAAATTTTTGTAAATGGAACAGCTGATGCTCCAGTAATCATGACGTCTAATGCAAGTACTCCTGCTGCAGGTGACTGGGGAGGATTAGTTCTTTGCGGAAAAGCTCCAACTAACGTAGGTGCTACTGCTACTTCTGAAGTTGCTGATTTGACTTACGGAGGAACAGTTACAGATGATAACTCTGGTGTTTTAAAATACTTAAGAGTAGAATACACAGGAGCCACTTTTAACTCTTCAAAAGAGTTCAACGGAGTATCCTTTTTCGGAGTTGGTTCAGGAACTACTGTTGATTATGTTCAATCCTATGAAGGGGGAGATGACGGAATTGAGTTCTTTGGAGGAACCGTAAATGCTACTCACTTAGTATCGATCAACTCAGGTGATGATTCAATCGATTTTGCTGACGGATGGAACGGTGCAGGATCGCACTGGTATATCAAAGGGGGTGCTAAAGCAGGTATTGAAGGATCTAATAACGGAGACAACGGAGCTGCAACACCTATGACTACTACTACACTTTCAAATATTACTGTAGTAGGCCCTGTAACTGAAGGAGCTCTTTACTTCAAAGAAGGTGGAGGAAAATTCACAATCGACAACTTCTACACTTCTGGAATTGACAAAGCGGTTAAAGTTAAAACTGCAGATACCAATGCTATCGCTAGAATCGATGGTGGTGATTTAACAATTACCAATATGCAATATGACAATAAAGCGACAGGTTTTGTAGTATCAGATTACGCTGCTGTCTCTGATCATATCACTGAAGGAACAGCTACAGGTGCTGGAAATGGAGCCGCTATCCCTGATTGGGCAGCTGCTTGGATAAGGCAATAAGCTACTTTTAGTGATTTTCAATAAATAGAGCCCCTTTTTTGGGGCTTTTTTTATGTTTTATTTAAAGTTTAATTGGCATTTATTTTCTATCTTTAGCTAACTAAACTTTTTAACAAACAACTCACTCACTCATCAAACGATGAAAAAATGGTATTTCATATTGTTTTTCATTGCAGCTATAGGTATCTCTGTAGCTCAAGAGACTAATGAAATTCCTGGACTCAATATCTATCCCAATCCAGTAACTCAAGGTGTTGTTTATATCGCTACTGACATCAATCAATCAAAAGACATAGTTATCTACGATGTCTTCGGAGCTATGAAGCTTAGAACTACTCTTGATCAAGATGCACTCTACCTTCAAAATCTAGAAGCAGGTATCTATGTGATACGCATTACTGAAAACAATCGAACTTCTACCAGAAAATTGATTGTGAAGTAGCTCTCTGAATAGTGTATCTTTGTATCCGAAGATGCGTGATCCCTTTGACATACAATCAGAAGAAGAATTTAAGGCCTATGCTTTAGAACTTTTCGCATATCAACATCAGCACAATCTTGTATATCGCCAGTTTTGTGATTTAATAAAAGTTGATCCCTCAACTGTTCAAAAAGTAGAAGATATCCCCTATTTACCTATAGAATTCTTTAAACTCAAAGAGGTGTATTGTGGTACTCCTGGTGATTTTTACTTTAGCTCTAGCGGAACTACTTCTACTGTAAATTCTAAGCATTTTGTCAAAGATTTAGATCATTATACGAAGAGCTTTAGAACTGCTTTTAAACACTTTTATGGACCTATTAATGATTATTGTGTCCTCGCACTACTCCCTTCTTATTTAGAGCGAGAAGGTTCTTCATTAATTTATATGGCAGAAGATCTCATAAAGGAGAGTAAGCATCCTCAATCAGGTTTTTACCTCAATGAATTAGAATCCTTAGCAGTTACACTTGAAGAATTAGAAGCATCCAAGACTAAAACGCTGTTGATTGGGGTTTCTTTTGCACTATTAGATTTTGTAGAGCAATATCAAATAGAACTTCAAAATACCATCGTGATGGAAACTGGTGGAATGAAAGGAAGAAGAAAGGAGCTCATTAGAGCAGAACTTCACGAATTACTTCAAAAGGGATTTGGAGTCCAAGCCATTCACTCTGAATACGGAATGACAGAGCTTCTGTCACAAGCCTATTCAAAGGGAGGAGGCCTGTTTAAAACACCTCCTTGGATGAAGATTTCTATTCGAGATACCAGAGATCCTCTATCACTAATTGGAGCTCATAAAACCGGAGGAATTAACATCATTGATTTAACTAATAAAGAGAGTTGTGCCTTCATCGCAACCGAAGATTTAGGAAAAGTGTATCCGGATGGCTCCTTTGAAGTTTTAGGAAGGTATGACAAGTCTGCCATAAGAGGCTGTAACCTCATGGTGATGGATCCTGTATAAGCCTCACAACTTCTTTTAAAGTAGCTACTGCTACTTTTAAAATCATCCTTATATTTGCTTCAAATACGACAACTAGTGAAAAACTTTGTAGAAGAACTCAAATGGAGAGGCATGATTCACGATGTGATGCCTGAAACTGAAGAACACCTACTCAGCGGAATGCAATCCGCATATGTAGGAATTGATCCAACAGCTGATTCCTTACATATTGGTCACCTAGTAGGGGTGATGATGCTCAAGCATTTTCAACTTGCAGGTCACAAACCTTTTGCACTAATAGGTGGGGCTACTGGAATGATTGGTGATCCTTCTGGAAAATCACAAGAACGAAACCTTCTCGACGAAGCGACTCTTCGCCATAATGAAAATGCGTTAAAAGAACAACTATCGCGTTTCTTGGATTTTGATGCTAATCAAGATAATGCTGCAGTACTGGTTAACAATTACGACTGGATGAAGGACTTTAGTTTCCTTGCATTTATTCGCGATGTTGGAAAACACATCACAGTTAATTATATGATGGCTAAGGATTCTGTAAAGAAAAGACTCTCTTCTGAAGCAAAAGAAGGAATGTCTTTTACTGAGTTTACCTATCAACTCGTTCAGGGATATGACTTTTTACACCTCTTTAAAGAACACAATTGCACCCTTCAAATGGGAGGTTCAGACCAGTGGGGAAATATCACCACAGGAACCGAACTCATCAGAAGAATTGGAGGCGGTAAAGGCTATGCCTTAACTTGTCCACTGATTACCAAAGCAGATGGAACGAAGTTTGGAAAAACCGAAGGAGGTAATATTTGGCTCGATGAAAACAGAACTTCTCCCTATGCTTTTTACCAGTATTGGTTAAACACCTCTGATGAAGATGCTGAGAAATACATCAAAATCTTTACCCTTTTAAACAAGGAAGAAATTGAAGGTCTTATCGAATCTCATAGAGAAGCACCACATCAAAGAGCACTACAGAGAAGATTGGCTGAAGAGGTCACGGTCATGGTTCACTCAAAGGAGGCTTTAGACAACGCTATTAAAGCCAGTGAAATCCTGTTTGGTAAATCAACCGCTGAAGATGTTAAGGGACTTAATTCAAGAACCTTTTTAGAAATTTTTGAAGGAGTACCACAGGCAGTTCTTTCTAAAGAAGATTTAAATGAAGGTCTTGATATGATTGGAGCTCTTGCTGCTAAAACTAACTTTTTAAGCTCCAATGGGGAGGCGAGAAGAGAACTCAAACAAAACTCTATATCCGTTAACAAAGAAAAGGTTAGTGAAGACTTCTCAATCACCGATAAAGATTTAATTGATGGAAGCTATGTGCTTCTTCAAAGAGGTAAGAAGAAGTATTTTATAATTCGATTTGAATAAGGCATAATCCTTTCTTTTATTTAAAGC
>DAIRFL010000084.1:0-8151 GCA_036795105.1 Flavobacteriaceae bacterium
CTTAGAGTTAACGATTCAGATTAAATAAGTATTACAACATCAATTTGGTAATCCCTATGCTCATATAGGGATGCCAAGGATGTCTTTGAGAACTGTTGTCTTTAGATCTGTAGTTCCAAATCGCTTTCACAGCCCAACTGTTTATATAAAACACAGGCCCTGCCATAAAAGTAATACGGTAGGGTACCAGTTCACGCTCAAAGGAGTTTGAATTGTCCAAAGGACCTTGGATCATAAAGTCGTGAAAAAAGTATTGTTGTTGTACTCCTATTAAAAATCCAGATTGTCTGTTTTGGTTGATAGGATTGTTTACCGATAAAACACTCATTCCATTCAAGAGGAAAAATGCGCGATGTTGAAGGTAGGTCTTTACTAGTCCTAATTGAGCTCCAGTCTCCATTGCGAATTTTAGATCCTTTTCTAAGGTCCATTCTCGTGTAAAGTTATAAGACAAATCAATTAAAAACTTCTGTGGCATAGCATCGACCCAAGCGAGATTGTCAAGTTTTAAAAAGTTGTTGTGATACCAATTTTGAAGTTGTTTAGCCTGAGAAGCATCTCCACTTATTCCAATACTTAGGGACAGTTCACTCGAACGATCTTCTTGAGATTTTATACGCGTTGATTTTAAGTACAAATACCCAGAATAGGGATAATCATATCGTTTAGAATCAGTAATATATCGAAAGGATGGATTGTAAATTTCCTGCCCTAATTCAAAGTGATAACTCAGGTTTTTGTCTTTTTTAGATGCTGATCCATAGTTTAAAAACAAGCCATTGGAGTAGTAATAGTCCTTGCTAAAGTAAAGGTCATTATCGTTTTGAAAATTCCAGTACGATTGCCCAAAAGAGCAATAACTCAGAAAAAAGATGAATGTTAAACTAAGGGAATACTTGAAAATTCTTTGATGCATTTATCGATAAAGGCATTGTTTTTATGAGCCTCTTTAGCAAATCTAAACAAACTTTTGGCACGGTCTAAATTTTCAGTTGGATAGTTAACCTTGTAGTATTGATCGTTTAAAAAATAATCAGTCAGCGCTCTTAGTCCATGTATAAAAGGCATATATACTGCTCCAAGTGATAAGGATTTAAGTTCTTCTTTGGAAGTATTTTCTATAGTGGAACAAAACCCTTGAATCAAACTTTTAGTATAGTCTTTATTGAGTTTGATTTGATCGAGATTGAGTTCACCCTCTTTGGCTGAAAATGCTGCAGTTCTAAAGAGATCTCCAAAATCGTAAAAGAGGTATCCCGGCATTAGGGTATCCAAATCGATTAAACAAATGGCCTTTTCATTTGAAAACAACATATTGTTGAGTTTGGTGTCGTTGTGACAGACTCTTAATGGAATGTTGAACTCATGATGGAGAAGTAGTGGTTTTAAGAGATCGACTAAGGCGAGCTCTTCTTCCGCCATTTGAATACGTTCCTTAATTCCTAAATGATATGCCCTGTCAAATTCTTCAAAACGAAATCCCAAATCGTTAAACTTTGGAAGATGGGTGTGATAATCCTCTGGATTTTCACTTTTGAGGGCATTGTGAAAATCAGCTAAAAGTTTTCCAGCCTCATAGGCCATTGACCTGTCTCTACTGGAATCAAAAGCCTTGGAGTTTTTGACAAAGTCTGTCAATCTCCAATAATTATGGTCTTGATCCTTTACAAAAGACTGATTGTCGACGGTGCTTTTAAGCGCAGGATAATTGGAATTAGTTTTTATTAAAACACTTAAAGCTCGTTGCTGGTTATTGAGAATGGCATCTGCATTCTTAAAAACAGTCGTGTTAATTCGTTGAAGTAAATAAACGGGTTTATCGTTTTCAATCAGCACATAAGTATCATTAATTAACCCTTGAGACAGCTCTTCGATTGTGAGCTTCTTCTGATCTAAACCATAAGCCTTGAGAAGGGATTGATATGTGCTGGGGTTTATGCCCATAATTGATCGGGATACGCACCCTGCTCGTGAAATTCTGCAAGCGTATCAATGGCAATTTGTTTGTCCTCGGCATAAGTTACTCCAAACCAATTGGATTTGGATTTGATAAGCCTGATTTTGACCTTTTCTTCATGCATCATATTGGACATCACCTTTGGGATAAAAACCTCTGAGGTGAGTGCATTACCCTCTTCAAAGAAAGACTTGATTTCTTTCTCAATTTCATCAAAAACTACAGGAGTATTAATCCAAAAGTTCATACTCACAGGAGTGTCTAAATCAAAGTATTGCTCGGTAGCTTGATCGATCACACGATCTTGATCAGCTTGTAGTTTAAGTGTTTCAGTAATTTCAGTAAGATATTCATCATCACTCTCACATACTCCTCTTGATACTGTTCCAAAGTCAGATAGGGTATTTCCTAATTCATAAGCCACTAGTGCAAACTCATTGAGTTCCTCACTCGAATTAATAAAGTTAGCAGCTTCCTGATATGCTAAGTTCCCGTAGAAATCATCAGCATTGATGATTACAAATGGATCGTCGATGACGTGTCTTGCAGCCCAAACAGCATGTGCAGTTCCCCATGGTTTAACTCTTTCTTTTGGAAATTCAATCCCATCAGGTAAATCAGATAGTTCTTGTGCAACCACATCCAATCTAATTTTTCCATTGAGTTTTGGAGCAAGGTAATCGGTTAAAGTATCGACATTCTCTTTTTTGGTGATGACTACTACTTGAGAAAATCCAGCTTGAATCGCATCGTAAATACTGTATTCCATCAAAAATGATCCATCGGGACCAAGAGAATCAAACTGTTTTAAACCTCCATATCTACTGCCATTTCCAGCAGCCATAATCAACAATGTCATATCGATAATTTTAAGTTGCCCCAAAGGTAAGATTATCTAAATAAAATATAAAGCTAGTTTCTTATAAACTATACTTTTAATATATTCACATAAATATTATACCCTCAATCATGAACAAAAGAAGAAATTTTATAAAAACTACTGCTGCCTTTGGTGCAGCATCAGTAGTAGTGCCTCAAATGAGTTTTGGTCGCGTATTATCGGCTAATGAAAAAGTCAATGTAGCTCTTATTGGAGTTGGACTAAGAGGAACTAACCATCTCAACAATTTATTAAAACGCTCGGATGTCAATATTGTTGCCATCTGTGATATTGATCCTAAACGTATTGAAATAGCCTTAGATCATATTCAGAAGGCTTCTTTTAAAAAACCTAAGGTGTTTTCTAATGGCGATTACGCCTATAGAGATCTGTTGGAACTAAAAGAAGTGGATGCAGTAGTGATTTCAACACCATGGTTATGGCATACTAGAATGACAGTCGATGCGATGAAAGCAGGAGTATTTGCAGGAGTAGAAGTATCTGCAGCAAATACAATAGAAGAGTGCTGGGATTTGGTCAATACCCATGAAGAAACAGGAACCCATATGATGCTTTTAGAAAATGTCAATTATCGAAGAGATATTATGGCAGTGCTCAATATGGTTAAACAAAATGTGTTTGGAGAACTAGTTCACTTTAGATGTGGATACCAACACGATTTACGTCACGTAAAGTTTAACGATGGTAAAACTCCTTATGGAAATGGGGTTGAATTTGGTGAAAAAGCAATTTCAGAAGCCAAGTGGAGAACTCTTCACTCAGTAAAGAGAAATGCAGATGTCTATCCAACTCATGGATTGGGACCTATCGCGGCCATGGCTGATATCAATAGAGGAAATCGATTCACATCGTTGACTTCAACGGCTACTAAAGCGATTGGATTACACAATTATATCGTTGATAAGGGAGGAGCCGATCATCCAAATGCTAAGGTTAAATTCAAACAAGGAGATGTGATCACCACCACTGTTGAAACAGCGATGGGAGAAAGTATCATTATTACCCATGATTGTAATCTACCAAGACCTTATTCACTCGGGTTTAGAGTTCAGGGAGCCAATGGTCTTTGGGAAGTCGATGGAAATCGCATGTATATTGAAGGAGAATCAAAACCACATCGTTGGGATAAAGCAAATGAGTGGTTGGAGAAATACGATCACCCGCTGTGGCAAAAATACGGTGAATACGCAACTGGAGCAGGACATGGAGGAATGGATTTCTTTGTGATGAATGCCTTTATTGAATCTGCAAAGCGAACTATCGCTCCACCAATCGACGCCTATGATGCTGCTGCTTGGAGTGCTGTGACACCACTTTCAGAAGTGTCTATTGAAAATAATGGTGCTCCTCAAATGTTTCCAGATTTTACCAGAGGACTATGGGAAAAGAGAACGCCCTACAACTGGATCAAAGATACTTGGTAATAACAACTGATAATTATCATATAGAAAGGGATGTGCTTGGTCTATTTTTGCTCCAAGCATGTCTCATCTAATTGAAAAATACAATGTACCCGGTCCTCGTTATACGAGTTACCCTACAGTACCCTATTGGGACCTAGAGTCTTTTTCGAGAGAACAGTGGCTTGAAAGCGTAAAAGAGAGCTTTCAAATCAGCAATCAGACCGAAGGGATAAGTATTTATATTCACCTGCCTTTTTGTGAAAACCTATGCACCTTTTGTGGGTGTCACAAACGCATTACCAAGAGACACGAGCAAGAAGCACCTTATGTCGATACCTTACTCGCAGAGTGGGATCTATACTGTGATCTATTAGAAGATCGTCCTTTGATCAAAGAATTGCACTTAGGAGGAGGTACGCCAACCTTTTTTTCTACAGAAGAACTCCAGCGACTTATCAGTGGTCTTTTTAAAAGAGCTGATCGAGCCCAAGGCTATGAATACAGTTTTGAAGGTCATCCCAATAACACTACAGAAGAACACCTTAAATGTTTATATGACTTAGGATTTAGTCGTGTGAGTTTTGGAGTTCAGGATTATGATCCAAAAGTTCAGTTGGCAATTCATAGAATTCAGCCTTATGAAGCTGTAAAAAAAGTAACCGAACTCGCTAGAGGGATAGGATATTATTCTGTAGGTCACGATTTAATTTACGGACTTCCCTTACAAAGCAAGAATGCTATTCTCAACACGGTTGAAAAGACAATAAAACTTCGACCTGATCGTATCGCACTCTATTCTTATGCACACGTACCATGGATTAAAGGTAATGGTCAACGAGGGTTTTCAGAGGAAGATTTACCTTCTGCTGATGAGAAACGAATGTTGTATGAATTAGCTAAAAACGCCCTTCTTTCAGCAGGATATATCGAGATAGGAATGGATCACTTCGCTGTAAAATCCGACTCTCTTTACAAAGCGACTAAAAGTGGATCACTGCACAGAAACTTTATGGGCTATACCCAATCCAAGACCCGATTGATGATTGGACTTGGAATGTCGAGTATCAGTGATAGTTGGACTGCTTTTGCTCAAAATGAGAAGGATTTAGAAGCGTATACAGACTTAGTTCACAAGGGAATCATCCCTGTAGTTAAAGGTCATCATTTAAACCAGGAAGATTTAGTGATTCGCAAACACATTCTGAACTTAATGACTCAATTTGAAACGAGTTGGGATACAAGTCAAGGAATGTTTCTAGAATTAGAAGACTGTTTGAAGTCACTCAAGACTTTTGAAGAGGATGAGCTCTTAAAAGTTCACGATCATTCTATAGAGGTATTTGAAAAAGGAAAACCCTTTATCAGAAATATCTGTATGGCATTTGATTTAAAGCTCCTTCGAACTGCTCCCGATCGAGAGCTCTTCTCCATGACTATTTGAGTTGGTAGTATCGTGACATTCAATAGAGTTTTCACCAGCCATTTGATGATTTTGCTTTGGTGAAATATAGGGAATGCCCAATCCCAATCCTCTAAGTATAAATAGGATCCCCAAAAGAATTACAAAGAAAGGAATCAACTTTTTGATGTTTTGTAGATACTTCTTTTGAATCAGTGATGCAGAATAAATTAGTGTGCTCATTAGGGGCACCGTACCCAAGCCAAAAAACACCATATAGAGTGCTCCCATTGAAGTACTTCCATTTGCAAGGGCTCCCATCATCGCCATATACACGAGACCACAGGGAAGAAATCCATTTAAAAAACCAATGCTTAGAAGGGTGTCAGCCTTGTTCTTTTTAAGAGAAGCTCCTAATGAAGATTTAATTTTACTAATGGGTTTATAGATCCACTGAGCTTTAAATAGCGAACTCTTGCCAATGGCAGGAAACAAAGCAAAAAGTATGATAAGTACACCAGTTGCAATACTGAGTTGTTGCTGATATCCAAAAAGAGAAACTCCCATTCCGAGTGAGCCTAACACAAGTCCAATGATTCCATAGCTAATCATCCTACCCAAATGATAACTACTGATAAGAGAGAATTTTTTAATGCCTTTGCTGTTACCAAGAGGTAACATCAGGGCAATAGGGCCACACATCCCAACACAGTGGAGTGATCCCAATAGTCCTAGAATGAAGGCAGATAGAAGCAAACTTAAATAATTATAGCTGTTTTATACAAATAACGCTTATTGTTGTAAATCCAATCAACAGCGATATTCCATCTTCCAGATTCCAATTGTTCTCTGCTGATGAGAATTTCAGACTGTTTGATTTCAATTGGAATAGAGTTGTCTAAATCTACATTGGATGGACGGTATAATTTAATCTGACCACTAATCGCTTCAGGTTGTTGGTTCGATGGAAAGATAATTAACACACCTTCCTTTATTAGTTCAACCGAAATAAGAACCTCTAAGTCTTTTGCTGACTGCTCAGCATCTATTTCTTTTTGATAAGCAAGCTCTTCTACATAATAAGACTCACTTACCAAGCTGTGATTGGCCTTGTCATCGGAAAGCATACGAAATACAAAAAAGAGTATAAAGCTAATAAAGCCGATAAAGGCAAGTACAATTCCTGTTCCCCAGTTAATTTTCATCTGTTGTTATTAGTTGTTAATGAAAGGATCGAGGTCCTAAAAAGTTCACCTCGGTAGTGTCGATGAGTTCATCATTCGAATATACACCAATTTTCAATTCAGTCTTTGCTTTATTGATAAGCGCTGATTCAATTTCAATAAATAGGGTTCCTTCGGCATAATTAGTTGGCTCAATTGAAAAGGAATCTCCACTGACAACTTTTACTGTTCCTTTAATTGAAAGAACTTTAAACTGAACGTTTTCAATTTCCTTATCGGTCTTGTTGATGATCTTATAGGTAAATACATTGCTGAGTCTAGTGTCTTTGTGTTCAAAGAGCTGTCCAGGAAGTCTTAAGATACTCGCTTCCACTGAGTTTCTCAAGAACAACATAGATATAAGTACTGCAATTAAAGCGATGAGTACTCCAGTATACCCCTTCATTCTCAAATTAAAATCAAAGGCTTTATTTTTAGCGATATTGTCTTCACTCGCATAGCGAATAAGCCCTCTAGGCTTATCGATCTTATCCATGACGGTATCGCATTCATCAATACAGGCCGTACAGTTAATACACTCTAATTGAGTGCCATTTCTAATGTCTATTCCAGTAGGGCAGACCTGAACACATTGATCACAGTCGATACAATCTCCGTGCCCATTAGCTTCTCGATCCTCCCCTTTTTTGAATTTCTTACGACCCTTAGTTCCTTCACCTCGAACGTGGTCATAGGCTACAATAATTGATTTATTGTCTAAGAGAACACCTTGTAATCTTCCATAGGGACAGGCAATGATACATACTTGCTCTCTAAACCAGCTAAACACCCAGTAGAAAACTGCAGTAAATATTGACAGTGCAATAAAGGTCCCAGAATTTTCACCAATCCCTTCACGAATGTGTTCTAGAAGTAAATCCCCTGAAATTAAATAGGCTAAGAATACATTGGAGATCACAAAGGAAATAACAGCAAAAACAAACCACTTCAACAGTCGTTTAAAGATTTTTTCAGCATTCCACGGCTGTTCTTTAAGCCTCTTTTGCTTGTATTGATTTCCTTCGATTAGGAATTCAATTCGTCTAAAAACCATTTCCATAAAAATGGTTTGTGGACAAATCCAACCACAGAAAATACGACCAAAGGATACGGTAAATAGTGCTATAAATACCACACCAATAATCATAGAGATTACAAAGAGGTGAAAATCTTGTGGCCAAAATGGGAACCCAAAGATATTGAAGCGACGCTCCAATACATTGATCATTATGAATTGATTGCCATTTATTTTGACAAATGGAGAAGCC
>DAIRFL010000085.1:0-8133 GCA_036795105.1 Flavobacteriaceae bacterium
GGAACACACTGACTATAACGATGGTTTTGTTTTTCCAGCTGCAGTTGACAAAGGAATCGTAGCAGCTTTTGAAAAAAGCAGTGGCACTAGTTCTAAAGCAATTGCTCTTGACCTTGATGAATCCTTTGAATTTGAGATTGATTCTATTGCTCCACAAAAAGAGCAATTATGGGCTAATTATATTTTGGGTGTCATTGACGAGCTTACGAAACGCGGGAATCAAATTGAAAATTTCAATCTTGTGTTTAGTGGAGATATCCCAAATGGTGCTGGAATGTCTTCTTCAGCAGCACTTGAAAACAGTGTTGTTTTTGGATTAAATGAGCTATTTAAATTAGGGCTATCCAAAGAAGAAATGATCTTCATTTCACAAATGGCAGAACACAATTACGTGGGGGTTAATTGTGGTATCATGGATCAATACGCATCGATGTTTGGTCTTAAAGACCAGGCTTTGCATTTGGATTGTAGAGCGGTTAAGGCTACCCCCTTTAAAATTGATCTTGGAGACTATCAATTACTACTGATCAACACCAATGTAAAACACACCCTTTCAGAAAGCGCCTACAATAATAGACGTGAAGTTTGCGAACATATTTCTAGTTTATTAAAAGTCAAGGCACTTCGAGATGTAAGTGAAAATGATCTTTTCACTATAAAAGACAAAGTGTCCGATGAAGATTTTCAAAAGGCTTTATTTGTCGTTCAGGAAAACAAGCGAACCATTGAAGCTTCTAAAGCAATGACGGATGGAGATTTAAAAAGGTTGGGGGAACTTATTTATGTATCTCATTTTGGCTTACAGCATCAATATCAAGTGAGTTGTAAAGAGTTAGATTTTTTAGTGGATGCTACAAGAGACAAGCAGTATATTTTAGGATCTCGAATGATGGGTGGTGGTTTTGGAGGTTGTACCATCAATCTGATCAAAACTTCAGAAGTCAATTCCTTTAGCCAATACATCAAAGAAGCTTATTTTCATAAATTTAATATTCAGTGTTCTATTTACAATATCACATTATCAGATGGAACTCATAAACTATAATCGAAATCATGAACTCAAATTTACAAGACTATTCTCATAAGCGTTTTAACATCCTCACCGGAGAATGGGTATTAGTATCTCCTCATCGTACCAAAAGACCCTGGCAGGGGCAACAAGAAGAGCTAATGACTGATTTGAGACCAACTCATGATGTTGATTGTTATTTGTGTTCCGGCAACACTAGAGCGAATGGAGAACAAAATCCTGATTACAAAGACATTTTCATATTTGAAAACGACTTTGCATCCCTTCAAAGCGATAGTCCAGAGTTTAAAGTTGACGAAGGCCTCTTAAAAGCACAATCGGAGACTGGTATCTGTAAGGTCATTTGCTTTAGTTCGGATCACTCAATGAGTTTAGCCGATATGGAAGTAACTGCCATTGAAAAAGTGGTAACTGCATGGCAAAATGAATATAACTCTCTTGGTCAAAGAAATGATATCAATTACGTTCAGATTTTTGAAAACAAAGGAAGTATCATGGGATGTAGTAATCCACATCCTCATGGACAGATATGGGCTCAATTAACACTTCCTAATGAAGTCCTGAAAAAGGATCTTCAGCAAAAAAACTATTACGACAAAAAGCAATCGAGTTTAGTAGGAGACTATTTAACTCAAGAATTAGAACTGGGTGAACGCATCATTTTTGAAAATGATTCTTTTGTAGTTCTTGTCCCTTTTTGGGCAGTATGGCCTTTTGAGACCATGATTGTTCCAAAAAAACACCTTCAAAATATCGCTGAGTTAACTACTGAAGAATCAAAGGCATTTGCAGAGGCCATTTCTGTGATTACAAAGGCCTATGATCGGCTTTTTAAAACTTCATTTCCCTATTCTAGTGGAATTCACCAAGCTCCCACCAATGATCAGGATCAATCTCATTGGCATTGGCATATGAGTTTTTATCCTCCATTATTGAGATCTGCTACAGTTAAGAAATTCATGGTTGGCTATGAACTATTTGGTACACCTCAGCGTGATATCAGTCCTGAAAAGGCCACCGAAATGATTAAAAGCTTAATATCTTAACTTATCTATTGATATATAAGAAGCCTTTAAAGCTTTCTTCTTTTGAACCTGTGTTCACTCTTAAGACGTAGTAATAAGTTCCCACTGGTAATGTCTGACCATTAATATCTACTCCGTTGTAGAATCTGCTATAGGTACCATAGCCTTTTTGACGGTAGATTTCTTTACCCCATCGGTTGAATATAACCAGTTCATTGTCTGGGTATTTTTCAATATTTCTGATGGTAAACACATCGTTATAACCATCTCCATTTGGTGACATAGCGTTGTAGATTTCAATATCGTCAGCGACAGTTGAAGATGCTGTATAGTTATTTGAATCTAAATAATCTGGAATACCATCATTGTCTGAATCAAAGGCTTCCTCTGAATTGGAGCTAGCATTTTCCAAATTAGTATCTAAACCATCTCCATCATCATCGGTATCGAGATAATCTAATATTCCATCGTTGTCTGAATCCAGTCCTGCCTCTACTCCATTAATGACACCATCACCATCACAATCTTGTTGATTCCAAATAGAAAGGTCTTCTGTTTGATGCTCATAAACAAGAGAACAGATATCAGTAGGATTAGTTCCATCAACTACTTCAGTTCCGTCGATTACTCCATCCTTATCTGAATCTACATCATAGATGTCTGTTCCATATACAAGCTCGTCTTCAGTAGATAATCCATCGTTATCATCATCACCATCTAAATAGTTTGGAATACCGTCATTATCAAAATCGTAAGCATCTTCTGGATTTCCATCTCCATTTGGATCGGCACCTTCTTCGATGGTTGGAGTACCATCTCCTTCATCGTCATTGTCTAAATAGTCTGGAATACCATTGGCATCGTAATCAGGAGCATCTTCTGGATTTCCATCCTTGTTTGGATCCACAAATTCATACATCGTCCAGAGTCCATCTCCATCGTCATCCTTATCGAGGTAATCATAGATACCATCTCCATCAGTATCTAGTGGATAAATGTTTATTTCTCGAGCTGTAGTTGTAAATGTAAACTCATAGATATTTTTAACCCCATCTCCATCACAATCGGACTGTTCCCAAGCTGCAATTCCGGCTGATTCAGTTTGATGATTGACTACAAGTGAGCAGGCATCTAATGGATCTGTTTGGTCTTCAACTTCGGTTTGATCTTTTACACCATCCTTATCCGTATCCA
This sequence comes from Flavobacteriaceae bacterium, assembly GCA_036795105.1. Classification (GTDB taxonomy): domain Bacteria; phylum Bacteroidota; class Bacteroidia; order Flavobacteriales; family Flavobacteriaceae; genus MAG-120531. The sequence goes on from DAIRFL010000085.1 coordinate 3,250, forward strand.
CAAGAATTGGACTAGTTCCAAGTTCAGCTTCTTGTACATCAGAAAGTCCATCGTTATCATCATCCGTATCGACACAGTTTGGAATTGAATCAGCATCAGTATCTAAAGCAAGTTCGTTTGCGTTTAATGGATCACTATTACAAGCGAGTTCATCTACATCTAACTGACCGTCATTGTCATCATCGGTATCTGTGTTGTTTCCGATACCATCATTGTCTGTATCCAACCATTCTTCTGGAATTAGTGGGAAGGCATCTTCTGAATCGATTACCGTATCACCATCATCATCGGTATCTACACAGTCTGGGATATGATCTCCATCGGTGTCAAGAGACAGACTTGTATTGTCTAATGGATCCGAACCACAGGATGTTTCATCCACATCTAATTGCTTGTCATTATCATCATCGGTATCTGCATTGTTTCCAATACCATCACTGTCAGTATCTACCCACTCTGATGCATCTAATGGGAATGCATCATCAGTATTTGAATAACCATCTCCATCGATATCAGTGTCATTAGCATCATTAATACCATCTCCATTGCTATCTGATCCATTGTCATTGATACCATCTCCATTGATATCTACATCTGCCTCATTTAAGATTCCATCTCCATCAATATCTGGATCTTCAGAATCACCAATACCATCTAAATCTGTATCGGCATCATTAATTGTTAAACTTCCATCGACATAGGTGATTTCATAATTGTCGGATATGAGTCCAGAAACACTCACGGAATGAGTACCCATCGTAGCAGTAGAGGTTCCAGGACCTGTAAACTCTAAAGAGCCTCCTAAAACTGCTGAAGTTTCACCATTTACAAATCCATCATAACTCACACTAAAGTTCGTATAAGGAACTCCTAAATAAGCAGAGGTAACAGGATTAACAGTCACTGTCAATGGAGCCTTCGTAATAGAAGCTTTAGTTGAGGGTTGATCTGTAATCGTATAATTATCTAATGTTGTTCCGGTATAACTAGTACTTAAGACTACGGTAATATCTGTACCTACTTTTGCAGTGGTAAAGGTTCCCGTTGAAGTTGCAGTTGCAAGTTCCCCAGCAACTAGACCATCAAATACCATAGATGAAGTGTCAACTGTTGCTACAGTTGTTCCATCATATACTTTATTATTTGCTTTAATTCCACTAACTGTGATTGCAGCTTTTGAAATACTTACGGATCCTCCACTATATGAAATACTATAATTTAAACTTGTATAACCACTTAAGGTATACGAATAGGTTCCAATAGTTGTTGCTGTAGTTCCTTCACCAGCTCGAACAACCGTTCCTGATAAATCAGTTTGATCTTCACCCTCTATAAATCCATCAAAACTCTGTGTAAATGTTGAATTGACCTGACCGTCGTATACTTTAGTCATCGAATCTCCAGTCACCGCTAATGGAATCTTATTAATAACTCCATCAGTACCTCTAAAAGAGGAGGTGCTCAAAGCATAGGAAATTACATCATCACCACCTAATACAATATCATCTATTAAATATCCTAATTCAGTTCCAGCATCTTTACTATCGTATAAACCTGTAAATGTTGTTTTAACATCATCTCCTTCTACGACTCCAGAGAGACCAATAATGGTATTCTTAATAGTTCTAGTTCCATCGTAATCCTTTGTAGGACCACTCGCATAAGGAGTAATTACTTTTGGAATCACTGTAATTGCTCCAAGGGTAGTAATTTCTTCATTGAAGTTATTGGAGACGATTTCAACATCACTGACCGATAATTGATAGGTACCTGCATTGATGTTACCAGATTTTGACATGATGTTTTGAGGTCTAGAAGATGGTCCTAAAATGGATACTGCTGAAATTCCAAAAGATGCGGATCCTCCTGCTCCATCATAGATAGTATATCGCTGAGTTTCTTCATCAAATGTCGGTGAATTTAAATAGATTACTTCTGAAGTAGTACTACTCAAATATGAACCTGTAATAACGTATTGAGGAGTATTAGAATAAGTAGTTTCTGGAACTTCAATTTCCAAGAGTAAGTGGTCAGCTGGAAGTATGGTAAATGTTCCGTTAAAATATTCAATATTATAGTTGTTTGAAGTATATCCTGTAGGTTGAAGTACTCCATTATAGGTGTCTGCTAATTCAATATCAGCATTGGTTCGAACAACTTCTAGGGTTCCTGATAAATCAGATTTAGATTCACCTGGAACAAAACCAGCCATGATGGCACCTTTAAAGTTCGCATCATCTGCAGTAGTTACAAACTTAGCGTCATTATTAGCAATCACATAGAGGGTCTTTTTAGTGATGGTACCCGAACCATTAGACCAAGACAGTTTATAATTGGATGCATTAGCACCGCTAATTGCCACAGTCCCTTGAAGAACAATTCGTTCACCAGCCTGAGCAGAATCAAATTTTGGACTACCCACAACATTCACCATATCTCCTGATATAAGTCCAGCAAGTGATCCGTAACCTACAGTATTAGAAGGCATCATCGTTGAAGCATCGTAAACCTTAGTCACTTTTGTAAGTCCGGTTAATTGAACTGTTTTTTGAGTAATAGAGGCAGTCGTTGTTTCTTGATCAGTAATTGAATAATTAGCCAATACAGTTCCACTATAAGTGGAAGTTAATGTTACTTCTTTAGCGTCACCCACATCAGCAGTATCAAATACCCCAGTACTTGTAATTGTGATATTATCTCCACTTACGATACCGCTAAAGATTACATTGGAGGTGTCTATTGTAGCGATGGTAGTTCCATCGTAAATTCTTGTATTTGCAGTAATTCCAGATACAGTTAGTTGTTTTTTAGCAACAATCAGTACCATAGAGGTTCTTGCTGCTAAATAATTAGTATCAGCAGCCTGATCTAAGGTGATTGTAGTAGAACCGACTCCAACAATTGAAACTTTAGTCCCAGAGACTGTAGCAACATTAGTATCGCTCGAACTATAATTGATTGCTCCTGTACTATTAGTTGTCGGACTTAAATTAAAATCAGCATCTCCATAAGTCTTGGAAACATCTTTGAATCCTATAGTAGGTTCAATTTTAGCAACAGTTAAAGTAAATGAGGCTGTCGCTGTAGTAAAGTTGGCTGTTGCCACTTGCGACACTGTAATTAAAGCAGAACCACCACCCTTAATCTCAATAGTTGATCCATTAACTGTAGCTACCGAACTATTATTAGAAGTGTAGCTAAAGGCTCCATTACTATTAGAACTTACTATAGTTGAATCCACAACAAAATCATCAGAGGCAAAGGTCTTAGTTACATCTGAAGTCGTTAGACTTGGCACTGCTTTTTGAACAGTTAATAAAACAGTTTCTCTAATGGTATTGTAATTTGAATCAGCTACTTGAGTTAAAGTGACACTTGTTGTTCCTGCTCCTACAATTGTCACAGTAGTTCCACTAATAGTGGCTATAGAAGTATCCGTTGAATTATAGGTAATTGCTCCAGAACTATTTGAACTAGCACTCAAATCAAATTCAGAATCTAAATAGGTTTTGGTCAGAGCATTAAAGCCACTGATAACTGGATCATCTTTTGCAACAGTTAAAGTTGCTGTAGCAGTTGCCGAATTGTAATTCGAATCAGCTGATTGTGAGGCGGTTATCACTACTGAACCTGTCCCTACTAATGTTACTGTAGTTCCACTGATGGTGGCCACTGAAGTATCTGAAGAATTGTAAGTGATTAGTCCGGTACTTGAACTGGTGGCCCTGATACTAAAGTCAGCATCGTTATATGTTTTGGACATAGCTGACAATCCAGTAAGTATCGGATCATCTTTTGCAACGGTTAAACTCGCTGTTGCTGTTGCTGAATTGTAATTCGTATCAGCTGCTTGTGAAGCTGTGATTACTGCTGAACCAGCCCCTACAATAGTTACTGTGGTTCCACTAATGGTTGCTACTGATGTATTACTAGAACTATAAGTGATGGCTCCTGTACTGGAACTGGTGGCACTGATATTAAAGTCTTCATCGTTGAAAGTTTTAGATATAGCCGATAATCCACTTAAAACTGGATCATTTTTTGCAACTGTTAAACTCGTTGTGACTGTTGCCGAATTGTAATTCGAATCAGCTGCTTGTGAAGCGGTGATGACAGTTGATCCAGAACCAACTATAGTTACTGTAGTTCCACTGATAGTAGCTACCGAAGTGTCGCTCGAACTATAAGTAATAACTCCTGTACTTGAGCTAGTAGCAGTGATACTAAAATCAGCATCATTGAAAGTTTTAGATATAGCTGATAATCCACTTAAAACTGGATCATCTTTTGCAACTGTTAAACTAGCTGTAACTGTAGCTGAATTGTAATTCGAATCAGCTGCTTGTAAAGCGGTGATAACTACTGAACCTGCCCCTACTATTGTTACCATTGTTCCGCTAATGGTTGCTACTGAATTATCACTCGAACTATAAGTGATGGCTCCTGTACTCGAACTGGTTGCACTGATACTAAAATCAGTATCATTGTATGTTTTGGACATTGCTGACAATCCAGTTAGAATTGGATTGTCTTTTGCAACTGTTAAACTCGCTGTTAGTGTCGCTGAATTATAGTTAGCATCAGCTGCTTGTAAAGCGGTGATAACTACTGAACCTGCCCCTACTATTGTTACCATTGTTCCGCTAATGGTTGCTACTGAATTATCACTCGAACTATAAGTGATGGCTCCTGTACTCGAACTGGTTGCACTGATACTAAAATCAGTATCATTGTATGTTTTGGACATTGCTGACAATCCAGTTAGAATTGGATTGTCTTTTGCAACTGTTAAACTCGCTGTTAGTGTCGCTGAATTATAGTTAGCATCAGCTGCTTGTGAAGCGGTGATGACTGCTGAACCTGCACCAACTATAGTTACTGTAG
>DAIRFL010000086.1:0-8109 GCA_036795105.1 Flavobacteriaceae bacterium
GGAGTTAAAATTAACACAACAGGATTTAGCTACTATTGTAGGTAAGAAACGTCCATATATAAGCAGAGTTGAAAATGGAGAAGATATTCAACTTTCAAATTTTGCAATTATATTAAATGCCTTAGGAATAAGTTTAGAATTTAAATACTAATCGATATTTGCCTTCGGTTTAGTTTTTAAAGACTCTGCTGGATTTTTAGGTTGCTCCTTGGTTCCCCTTAGATAGATTACAAGTCCGTTTAGAAAGTTTCTCAGAATTTGATCGCCACACTCCATATACTTTGGATGGTCTTCTTTTCTAAAAAAGGCTCCTAACTCAGATTTAGAGACTCTTAGGTCTACCATTTTTAAAATTTCAACGATATCCTCATCTCTTAGTTGAAGAGCAACTCTTAATTTTTTTAATACGTCGTTATTAGTCATCAGTTTTGAATTGGGGTTTGTAATAGGGAAAGTATACTCGCGATTCCTTCTGTAAGATTACCGATTCGAAGGTTTTCATTAGGAGCGTGTATGTTGTTGTCAGGGTTTGGAATTCGCAGTGATACTGCATCAATTCCAAGGGTATTTATAAAAGGAGCTATGGGTTGTGATCCCCCAGTAGTTCTCGTAAGCACGTATTGATCTCCAAACAACGGCTGTAGTGTGTCATCCATCAGTGTTCTAATGGGGCTTGAAAAAGCTGTTCTAAAGGGTTTTGATCCTATTTTATAGGTCAGTGACGCTATGTTCTCAAAAATGGATCGTTCTTCATCGGTAGGCTCTGTATCTAGTAATTCAAACCCTTGTTTTACAATGTGGTTCTTTAGAGCTTCAATCAAGGCTTCTGGTCTTGATTCTTTAACGGTTCTCATATCAATTTCAACAACTACCTTATCTGGAATAATAGTTCTTACCTGATCTCCTGTCCAGGCAGCTTGCATTCCTCTAATATTTAAAGAGGGGTATTGTAGAGAACCCTGATACGAATTAGAAACCATTTCTTCAATAGCAATTCCCAACCGCTCGTTGAGTTCTATGGGATCCATACTCGCATTGGCTAGTTCTGCTCTAACTAAATCGTTAAGTTGGATGCCTTTGTAAAAATCTTCAATTAGTACCATACCAATCTCATCTTTCATACTCGCAATAAGTCTTGAAGCTTTAAATACGGGATTGGGAGCATAGTTTCCGTATTGCCCAGAGTGCAGTGGTTCTTTTGGACCATAAACTATTAATTGAGCTGTTATAATTCCACGGGCTCCAAAGGTCACAGTAGGTTTATTACTTACATCTCTAGTTCCATCCATTATGATTAAATAATCGGCATCAAATGCACCTTTGTTTTCACTAACAGCCTTTTCAAGGGTAGGAGAACCCATTTCTTCTTGAAAATCCAGAAGTAGCTTCAAATTAAATGCAGTCTTCCATTTCTTGGAATGATAGTATTCTAAGGCAGTTAATAAGGCTGTACTTGGCCCTTTAGAGTCTGAGACAGAACGCCCAAAAAGTCTCCAATCTTTTGAAGGATCGGAGCTGTTTTCAAAAGGAAGTGTGTTCCAAGTTCCATCAGCATGTCTTTCTTTTAATGTGAGTTGATAAGGATCCTCTTGATCCCATTTGGACTTATTGATTGGCTGACCATCAATTTGTAAGTAGAATAAAACAGTTGGAAGATCAGTAGCTACCATTTTGCTAGCAAGTAGTACAGGTACCCCGTCGGTAGTTAGGGTTTGGGTGCTAAACTCTAATGCTTCCAAAAGGTTCTTGGAATAATTGAGGTTTTGTTCCAATTGACCTTCTACTTTAGAGTCATTTGGAATCGCAACGAAGTCTTTGAGATTGCTAATAGCTTTAGGAGTGAGTTCCTCTGCAATTTCAAAAATTTTATCAGCTCTCAATCGTTGTGCATTGATCGATGCACTGACACAAAACAAACCAATGCTAATATATCGTACTAGTGATTTATTCATAGTTTTTTCTTTTGTTCCTGTAATAGTTTAATCTCATCTCGAAGTGCAGCTGCAGCGATAAAATCTAAGTCCATTGCTGCTCGCTCCATAAGTTTTCTTCGATCTTTTATTCGTTTTTCAAGTTCTTTAGAGCTAAGGTATTCCACTTCTTTTTCCTGAGCTAATTTTTCTTTCTTTTCAAAGTGATAGGAAGATACTGAGTTTTTTGTTAGAACATTATCAAGACTCTTATTCAGTGCTTTAGGAGTTAAGTTATGAGCCTTGTTATAGGCTGTTTGCTTTGTCCTTCTATAGTTTGTTTCATCGATTGTGAGCTGCATGCTCTTGGTAACCTTATCAGCGTACATAATCGCCTTCCCTTTGGTATGTCTGGCCGCCCTACCAATGGTTTGGGTTAGAGATCGATGTGAGCGTAAGAATCCTTCTTTATCAGCATCGATAATGGCTACCAGAGATACTTCTGGCAAGTCCAATCCCTCTCTTAACAGGTTTACTCCAATTAACACATCGTAGATTCCCTTTCTGAGATCCTGCATTATTTCAACGCGTTCTAAGGTGTCTACATCGGAGTGAATATAGGAACAGCGTATTTGTAAGCGAGTGAGGTATTTGGTGAGTTCCTCGGCCATTCGTTTGGTCAGGGTAGTCACCAAGGTTCGCTCATTTTTTTCGACTCTTTGTCTGATTTCTTCCATTAAATCGTCGATTTGATTCTCAGAGGGTCGAACCTCAATTATTGGATCTAGCAATCCTGTAGGACGAATAACCTGTTCGGTGTACACTCCCTCACATAGCGCAAGTTCATAATCGGCAGGTGTAGCACTGACAAAGAGAACTTGATTTTGAAGCATTTCAAATTCTTCAAATTTCAAGGGTCTATTATCCATTGCAGCGGGTAGTCTAAAACCGTATTCGACTAGGTTTTCTTTTCTAGAGCGATCTCCACCGTACATAGCATGTACCTGAGGAATGGTTACATGAGATTCATCAACCACCATCAGAAAATCATCTGGAAAATAATCTAAAAGACAAAAGGGTCTAGTTCCAGCCTCTCTACCATCGAGATAGCGCGAATAATTTTCAATTCCAGAGCAATAGCCTAATTCGCGGATCATTTCAAGATCAAACTCTGTGCGTTCTTGTAGGCGTTTGGCTTCGAGAGCCTTTCCAATTTCTCTAAAGTAATCCACCTGTTTTACTAAGTCCTCTTGAATTTGATGAATCGCATTTTGTAAGACATCTTGAGAAGTAACAAACATATTTGCAGGAAAGATCCTCAGATAATCCACCTTGGACAAGGTTTTATTGTTGAGCGGGTCGTAGAGTTCCATCTCTTCGATTTCATCTCCAAAAAAGTGGATTCTATAGGCGTGATCAGTATATGATGGAAAAATATCTACTACATCTCCGTGTATTCTAAAATTACCATTTTTGAATTCATCAGTGGTTCTCGAATATAAACTTTGAACGAATAAATGAAGTAATTTCGTTCTAGAAATTACTTGATCTGTTTTTAATTCTATTAAGTTCTTTTTGAATTCTACTGGATTTCCAATACCGTAAAGGCAAGATACTGATGCAACTACAATGACGTCTCTTCTTCCAGAGAGCAGTGAAGAAGTGGTGCTAAGTCTCATTTTCTCAATATCCTCATTGATCGACAAATCTTTTTCAATATAAACTCCAGTTACTGGAATATAGGCTTCGGGTTGATAGTAGTCGTAGTATGAAACAAAATATTCAACTGCATTGTTTGGAAAAAATTGCTTGAATTCAGAATAGAGTTGAGCTGCTAGTGTTTTGTTATGTGCTAATACCAAAGTTGGTTTTTGAACCTCCTGAATCACATTGGCAACCGTAAAAGTCTTACCTGAACCCGTTACCCCCAACAGTGTTTGATGTGCGGTTCCACTGTTAATCCCAGAGACTAATTCTTCTATAGCCTGTGGTTGATCACCTGTAGGTTTGAATTTGGATTCGACTTTAAACTCCATGAGCTAAAAATACGAAAGCCCATTGAATTGACCTATGAATGAGTGCTAAAGGTCTCTCTTTTTTAAGAGTTGGTATGAGAGATAGATGAAAACAAATGACCAGATAATTGCAATACTAAAATCACCAAAGCTGGTATAGTAATCCAATTTTAAATCTTCACCGATTTGTTGTGCAACAGTTTGAACTGCTTCAAATCTAGAAAAGGGCTCTTTGAGTAGATTCCACATAGAGTTTAATGGAAAGAATCCCATAATGGTATCTGTAGTTTCACTATCGAAAAGTTTCCATTGAATCATTCCTCTTACAAAGCCTTCAAACATCTGCCAGATGACGATAAAACCTAATGCGTAAGCTGATTTTTTAACCAATACTCCAGCGAAAAGACAAAAGCTAAAAAAGGTGAAGAGTTTTACAAAATAGGCAAGTATAAAACTCAAATCGCTAAAAATAATTCCCAATTCGTTGTAATCTGAATACACTAATCCCAATACAAGACTGATTGTGAATATGAAAACAGTCGAGATCAATGCAAATACCCCAGACATATAAACCTTTGAGAGAATAAATTCCTTTTTGGAAAGGCCGTCAATTAGGTTTTGTTTGATGGTTTTATAGGAGTATTCATTGGCGGTCATCGATACGATAATTATAGCCAAGAACACTTTGAACTGTGCAGCAAAAAAGGTGTTTAAATGCCAGATATAAGGGAAATTAAAAATACCTTGTTCTGCCAAGTGAAATTTAATTGGACCAATATCAAACTTAATTGCAGCGATAAGTGCTAAGGAACAAATAAGTGTAAAATACGCATAGATGATTACTCTGCTTATTTTGTTGTTCCAGAGCTTGATAAATTCTATTTGGAGTAGTCTTTTCATCTTTGGTATTGGCTTTTGGTCAAACTTAAGAATTGCTCTTCAAGACTGATGTATTCCTTGGTAAGATGAGAGAGGTAAATTCCTTTATCAGCCAATTGTTTATTGAGTACTTCAGAGTCTATATTCGATTTTAGATCCGCAATTACAAATCCATTTTTCTCTACAATAGCAGTTAGTGCTTCAATGGTCTCTAATTCTTTAATGAGTTCTTTGTGATCTTGTGACTTGAGTTTAAAAAATCCTTTGTGACCATTCATTTCACTGACCTTTCCATCGTATAGCAAGTTTCCTTTTTGAAGTACTAAAACATGTGTACACACCTTTTCAACTTCGTCAAGAAGGTGAGAGGCGAGCAGAATGGTAGTTCCCCTGGATGCAATTTCAATAATGAGAGATCTAATTTGATGAATCCCTTCTGGATCTAATCCATTGGTAGGTTCATCTAAAATGAGAATTTCAGGATCGTTTAAAAGGGCTGATGCAATTGCTAATCGTTGCTTCATCCCAAGAGAATAAGTGCTAAATTTAGATTCTCTTCGATCCCAAAGCCCGACTAATTTGAGTTTTTCTTCAATTTTATCAGTTGAAACTTCCTTTATTTTAGAAACTAATTCTAGGTTCTTAACAGCAGTTAGGTAGGGATAGAAATTAGGGCGTTCAATAATCGCTCCTACTTTTTTAAGTGCCTGATGAACTGAACTACTACCTTCAAACCACTCAAAATGACCGAGTGAAGGGTTTACTACGTTGAGTACCATTCCTAAGGTAGTAGATTTACCACTACCATTGGGGCCTAGTATTCCGTACACATTTCCCTTATAAAGCTCAAAACTCAAATTGTTTACTGCTTTTAAAGGGCCAAAGTTTTTACTGAGATTGGATGCTGTTAATATAATTTCCAAGAGTTTTTGTTTTGGGTCTTATTTTAATGACGAATAAATTAGTAATTTGTTACTTCTAAGATACAATTGTTTTACAAAAACAGAATTTTCAACCTATGGTTCAAAATATCATGTCTAAAAAAAAGCCCGCTTTTCCAGTCAACGAGAAGTTAATGGCTTATTTAAAAGAATACAATCGGTATATTGAAGTTCCGGTTCTTTACGAGGATTTACTTCGATTTTCTGGTTCGGTAAGTGTCTATGATGAGAACGATGAAGACACCTTGTGGATTCGTGTGTACTATTCGGATTACGAACGCGATGAAATCGATCGCAACTTAAAAAAAGTCTATTCCATTCTTCATTCAGACGGAAGTGATTACATCATTCCCTATCTCAATGTCGATGCTATTGATTTTTGCACCTTTGGAAACTCCAAACCTTTTAGAGTTAGAATAAGAAATATCATCAATGATAACTTTACCTATTTCTACGTTAAACAAACAGACTCATCGAGGATCTATGGGTTAGAATTAGAACATATGCTCTCTCCTTATAATTTGAACTTTCTAGTTCACAAAGACACCTTGATCGAGGAGCATATCTTGGGAATACCAGGGGATGTGTTTATCGAATCTTATTTAGATGATTGTACCACCTCAGAAAAAGCACAAATAGCCAAGGAATTTGTAAAATTTAACGAGCGTTGTATGATTCGCCTACTAGGTGATATGAGATCCTATAACTATGTGATTGTTCCCATTCACGACTTTGATCACGTTGAATACAAGATAAGAGCCATTGATTTTGATCAACAATCTTTTGAGGGTCGACTCAATATTTACCGTCCTCAATTCTTTAAAGAGAACAACAGAGTAGTGGAGATGGTAAGGGAACGCTTAAACGAAGATTCTATCACTCAATACAAACTAGAGGAACGCTCTATCATGGCTAAGCGTATACTCTCTTGGGAAAAGCGTCTCAATAAGTTGATCAAAGCTTCGCTAAACGATAAGATATCTCTAAAGGAAAATGTTAACAAACTCAAGATGGAAATCTTTGAGCTCACGCACGATTCAAAGTTTAAGAGTTGTGAATCTATGGGAGCCATCTTAGACCTCACCCTTAGTTTTGTTAAAAGAAACTACGAGAATGTCACTATGAGTGAAATCATCACCCATAAAATCAAATAGCAATTAAGACTGTTCCTTGTTGAAATAGACTAAGTAGTAGTACATTTGACGTTCTTCGTCCCAACCTTTTTCAACGAATTTCTCCGCTGAATCAGGATTGATAAAATCCATTTTTATTTGAATATTAGTATCGAGTTGAATGATGTTTTTAACTTTCTTTCGAACATCTGATACCGCCTTATTTGCAATGTCGAACGAAGCGACATCTTCAATGGAGTACTTGGGTCCTTTCTCTACTTTATAGTGTTTGAATTCAGGTACTAGTGCAGGATTGTCGATGACTTCATTGATAAAGTTAGTCTCTTCAAAAGAGTCATTTTTAGCAAAGTGATTGACCGCCTTGTTCATAAAAAGAACTTCTTGTTGTTTGTCTTCAGCTGGTAAAACCACATCCTTAGCAAACTCTTTACAAAATTTGAGATAGCTCTTAGTGTAAAAATTTTCATCAGTCATATAGTCCACACTCAAGAAATCATCAAGCCAGTACTTGGTGTCGTAACGATTCGAATCGATACTGAGTACTTTATAGCCTTCTTCTTTTTCAGTATTGAGAACAATACATCCCTTGTCTAGTTTTTTAAGATTGATTCCCTTTTCAAGATTCATCTTGAGGTTTTGATCTCCTTCTTCAAAGAGCAAGAACTCTTGCTTGAGTTCTGACTTAAAAATCCCAATAGCATCTACTTTGTTGTTGTCCAACACCACATCGTGTAAGTAGGTCACATAGAGTTCCCCGCTTTTAATATGAGGGTGGTTGGATTGGTCATATAGGTGTTTGCCGATCTTTTTAGATTCTTGATGTAGGCTATCTGGATTGTCAAAAATATCAGAAACCATTTGATATAGCTCGTTAAACTCTAAATCAGTTTCATGAGAAAAACGATAATAAGTCTCTTCTTTTTCTCTAAAAGGCTTGAAGAAAAATTCTTTGAGATGTCCTAATAGTTCATCGTTTAAAGGATATGAAGTCTCGGATAAGAAAAAGGGCTCTGCCTTAGATTTATTACCGACTCTGTGGAGCGATAATTGCTCTATTTGGGTATTGTAAAAGTTGATCATTTAGTTGGTTTGGTAAAGAAATTAATTCCACTGATTGTCATAATCCATCGGGTCGTAATCGTCAAAATCGTCAAAGCCTTCTCGACTGTCGTCAAAGTCATCATCAGAAGCTTCTGCCTCGAATACTTTTTCAGGGGGAGTGTCTGGAAGT
>DAIRFL010000313.1:0-1224 GCA_036795105.1 Flavobacteriaceae bacterium
GTACAATCCCCCCTATAATAGCAACAACTGGTTCATTAACTATAGAACCGTTAAACACAAGTTTTAGTCAAACAACAGTTTCGACTAGTTTGTTTACGATTAATCAAAATAGTCAAGTTTTATCAGGTTACAAGCTTGGAAAAGAAGGGTCTACTACTCCTTTAGCTGTCAATTCTGCTATTTCTGCAAATGGAATCATAGAGTATTTTGGAGGGAATATGACCCTTAGTAATACGGTTTCTTCTAGTTCTGATGTAAAATTTACTTCTAGTGGTGCTGTAACTCAATCTAGTGGAATTACCGCAGATGGTCTTGCCCTTTTGGGATCTGGAAATTATACACTAACCAATACCTCAAATAGTATAAATACTATTGCTGCTGGGACAACTACAAGTTCAATAGGAACCTTAGATATGATCAATAGTAAAGCATTAACTATTGGTAGTGTCAATCCAACAGGAATTCATTCAAGTGGAGAAGTAGCTATTAAAACACTTTCGGGAGATCTTACTTTAAGTGAGGACATTATTACAACAAGTACTTCATCGAATGCGATTGTGCTAATGGCTGACTCAGATGAGGTTGCTGGTAATGTGGGTGATGGTAATATTATTGTTTCTGGCACTCCGACCTTAACAACAGGAACTGGAGGAATAGCAAAACTGTATTCGGGAATAGATTCTTCAAGTACAGGGCTTACTGATCTTGTTGGGGTTTCCAATACCTTATACAATAAAGATTCATCAAGCGATACTTCTAGTTTAACTTCTGGTAAATATGCGCTGTATAGAAAATCATCTGTAAACTTAACGGTGTCAGAATCAAGTTTTAACTTGGTAAATAACGATGGAGGGTTTTATGAATACCCAAAAACATTTACAGTCACAGCGACTTCCTTACAAGGCGATGTCACAGTAGCTGCGACAACAGGATATCAAATTTCACTTTCTGAGTCTTCAGGTTATGTTAGTTCATTGACGCTAACTCACTCATCAGGAGCAGTAAGTAGTACTATTTATGCTAAAAAAGTTTATGGTTCTTCTGTAACATCAGGGACCATTACGGTTTCAACTTTAGGGGCTACTGATCATACAATATCTCTAACATCAGTAGATAATATTGTTTTTGATTTCGATGGTTCTAATGATTATATCGATACGGGTTCCAATATGTTTGGAAGTACTGTTTCGAATTTTACGATTGAAGCTTGGATTAAGCCTGTTG
>DAIRFL010000087.1:0-7990 GCA_036795105.1 Flavobacteriaceae bacterium
ATTGATGGTGGCTAATCGAACACAATCGGATCTCTATTTCAAAGAACCGGGGAAGGTTTATAAATTCAATGTAAAAGACAATACGGTTGGTTTTTCAGATAGCAATCGACGATTTACCTATAAAATCACCGAGAACACACTGGAACTACAATATGTCGACAACCCTCAAATTGCCGACGACGAAATCACCTATTATTTTGAAAGAGGAAGTGCGGATAAATCCTGTTTAGATCCTTCTATGGTAGAAATGGGACCCTGCACCAAAGAATATGTGCCCGTATGTGGCTGTGATGGGATTACCTACGGCAATGCTTGTGAGGCTGAAGACGCCGGTCTAGCTTCTTGGGAAGTAGGCGCTTGTCCAAATTAGTCTAGTTGACGCTCCAGGATAAACCTACATAAATTGTTCTTTTTGGAGCAGGTTCATAATAGCGACCTCCCCAAGTATTCACTCTGATATTGTCGTAATAGTCACTGTTGAATAAGTTGTTGATTCCCCATTTTAAATCCAGTGCTTTAAATGATTTACTCATACTAAAGTTGGAGTAAAACTGGTCTTTTACGCTGATTGAATTTGAACTTGTTGCGTAGAGTTCTCCCCAAAACACAGAGCTCAAAGCAGCAGTATATCCCCTTGGAAATTCCTTGGTCAACTTATTGTAAAAATTGTGTCTTGGAATTCCTGGAAGGTAGTTGTTGTTGCTTTCAAATCTAAAATCGCTATAGGAATAAGACTGTTGTAAACGAAAGTTCTTCCACTGTTTTAAATAACTAAATTCAATTCCAGTTCTCTTCGTACTTCCTCCGTTGTTGTAGAACGTTCTTCCCGGGTAATTTTCAAGACTATAGGCGATAAGCTCAGCAGATGATTGAATTGAAAACAGGGCAAATTCAAATTGACTGTTTGCGCTTTGATGTTTAAATCCCAATTCAAAATTTTTAGCCTTGCTCGGCTCTAAGTCAGCATTAAAACCAAGTGTTCCATTGGGGTCATTGGAAAGTTCACTCAGGGTTGGAGTTTGAAAACTCTCTGAATAGCGGCCGTAAATTCCAGATTGATCATCGAGTTTATAATGCAATCCAAGACTTGGATTAAATGCTAAATACGACTGTCTTTGATTTGATGCATCAAAAGAAAGTAAGATATAATCAGCTCTTAATCCAGATTGGAAAATCCAATTTCCCATGCTCTTATTTGAATTGATATAAAGAGCGCTATTGGAATAGTGTTCCTCCTGTTCTTGTCTCAAGTCACCCTTGACTCCATTGTTGTTGTCCAGGCGCTTTCTGTGATCTACTTGGCGGTCGTGAGACCATCCTATATGTAGCTCAGCGTCTTTATACGGTCTTTTTAGAGAGGAACCCATTCCCCAATAAAGCCTGTTAAAAGCTGAGACACCTCCAGTTTTAAAAGGCAGAAAGCCTGTAAAATTTCTATGAGCTAAATAGAGGTGATGCGATAGTGTTACAAGAGGTCCTTTACTGCTGAATTGCAGGCCAGTTTTAATGTGATTAATAGCTTCTCTGGCGTCGTACTCTAAATTAGCGCTCCTCGCTGCTCTGGGATTTTCTTTGAGTTGATCGAGGGTTAATCCTCCTGGATCATAAGCCTTTGGACTGTGGGTAAAATTGATTTGCCAAAGGAGTTTATTTCTGTCATTAAAAGTTTTAAGGCTTTTGTAATTGGTCTGTAATTGACTAAAAGAAGCGTGTTCTCTATAGCCATTGGATCGACTGTGGTTGATGGCAAACAGAGCCTGGGTATCCTCTTTTGAAAGATTGATCAAGGCTTGAGCAATACTCAATCCATAAGAACCAGTAGTGTAATTAATGCGCGCTTTTTCTTGTATGGAATTTAAACTGTTGATGTAAATCACTCCTCCAGAAGCGTTTCCATAGAGAGCGGCAGAAGGACCTCTTAATACTTCGATACGATCGATGAGGCCGACGAGCAAATTGTCGATTTGCCCCTGTCCGTCGGGAGTGGTTTCTGGGATACCATCTACGATGAGCTTTATTCCTCTAATTCCAAATGCAGATCGAGCTCCAAAGCCTCGAATAGATACTCTTAGGTCTTGATTGTAATTGTAGGCATTTTGAGCAAATAATCCGGGAACGCTCACCAAGGATTCATTGATGGAGAGCTGAGGTTCTAATAAAGCGTTTTTAGAACTCAAAATCAGACTTGCAGCTAAGGGAGTTCTCAAATTTTGAGCGGGTAATTTGGTGGACTGTAGGACCACTTCATCTAATTGCAAAACCTGCTGGGTACTGTCTTTTTCTACTTGAGCGAAAAGGCTAATCGCAAAGAGAAAGATGCTTGTGTTGATAATTAATTTCATAGAGGGTAAGAGGGTTATTTAAAAAACAAGATGACGGCTCCGATAGCAGTGAGGATTAAAATCATCTGCCTAAAGAAGCTGTCTGTAAACTTTTTAACGAGAAAAATTCCACTGAGCAATCCTGCAATAAGCGCGGGAAGCAAATAAATATAAACTTCAAAAGTTTCAACGGTTACAGTGTTCCACACAAAGATGTGAAAGGGCAATTTAAAGAGATTGATAAAGAAAAACAACCACGCAGCAGTTCCTATAAATTCATTCTTTGGCAGCCTCATCGCTAAAAAGAAAATATTTGAAAAAGCTCCTGCGAGATTTCCAATCATGGTAGTAATCCCAGCCATTGTTCCCGTAAAACCAGCAAAAGACCATTGAGTTGGAACCTTACGGTCTTTCTTTCCCCACCACCACAACATCACTACAGTTGCTAAGATGATAACGGCCATTGTTATTTGAAAGATGCGTTCAGGCAGGTCTTTTCCAATAAAAACACCGATGAGAACTCCTAGCATCATCCAGGGAAGAAATCTTCTAAGGTATACCCATTTGGTATGTCGGTGATAGTAAAAAATGGCAAAGATGTCTCCAGTAATAAGCAAGGGCATTAGAGCACCTGTTGAAGATTTAGCGCCAAAGGCAAAAGCCATAAGGGTTACAATCAATACTGCAATTCCTTTTACACCTGCTTTGGAGATCCCTAAGATATAAGTCGCCAGAAAAGCCGCGACAAATTGTTCGAGATTGAGATTGACGTAGTTTAGAAAGTCCATTTTTCAAAGGTACATAAAGCAAATCATTAGAAATAAAATAATATATTTAAGGCTTAAATTAAACAAACCCTCTCTCTATGCAATTAGCAACAATCGACTATCTCATTATTTTTGGATTTTTTACCATCGTTCTCGGCGTTGGTTTATACGTTTCAAAATCCTCGGGAAAGAACACTTCAGAATTCTTTTTATCGGGAAGGAGTATGCCTTGGTGGCTACTCGGATTCTCTATGGTAGCAACCACCTTTTCTACCGATACTCCCAATCTTGTAACGGATATTGTAAGGACCAATGGAGTCTCAGGAAACTGGGTATGGTGGGCCTTTTTGATCACAGGACTATTAACGGTATTTGTCTACGCAAAACTCTGGAGAAGATCCGATGTAAACACCGATATGGAATTCTATGAATTGCGATACGGAGGCAAACCAGCTCACTTTTTAAGATGGTTTAGAGCATTTTATCTCGGCGTACTTTTTAATATTATGGCCATGTCAGCAGTAACACTAGCGGCTATTAAAATTGGACAGGTAATGCTAGGATTAAGTCCTGTTGAAACGGTTGTTAT
Organism: Flavobacteriaceae bacterium; assembly: GCA_036795105.1. Classification (GTDB taxonomy): domain Bacteria; phylum Bacteroidota; class Bacteroidia; order Flavobacteriales; family Flavobacteriaceae; genus MAG-120531. The sequence continues at coordinate 3,678 of DAIRFL010000087.1, forward strand.
CGCAGGGAGTATCACCATGGTTTTTAGCGCAGTTGGAGGATTTAAAGGGGTGGTTTACACCGACTTTATTCTCTTTTTTGTAGCCATGGGAGGTGCTATTGGAGCCGCCTATTATTTGGTTAATATCCCTGAGGTTGGAGGTCTTTCCAACCTAATGGCCAATGCGAATGTATCAGAAAAACTATCAATTTTACCTGATATGAACGATACGGAAAGCCTCATAATGCTGTTGATTATACCACTAGCTGTTCAGTGGTGGAGTGCATGGTATCCTGGTGCTGAGCCTGGAGGTGGAGGATATATCGCTCAGCGTATGTTAGCCGCTAAGGATGAAAATCACGCTATTGGAGCTACCTTTTTCTTTAATATAATGCACTACGCTTTAAGACCTTGGCCATGGATTTTAGTAGCCTTGGCTTCACTGGTAGTATATCCAGATATCGCTAGTATTCAAGCTGCATTTCCAAATGTAGAAGCCGGAAAACTCGGTCACGATTTAGCCTATTCAGCCATGCTTACCAAATTACCAGCAGGCTTGTTAGGACTGGTATTAGCTTCTCTTGGAGCGGCCTATATGTCTACACTTTCAACTCATTTAAACTGGGGAGCTTCCTATGTAGTAAATGATGTTTACCGACTCAATTTTGGAAAAAATGCTTCTGAAAAACACTTGGTACTCGTAGGGAGAATAGCGACTGTATTACTGATGGTTTTTTCTGCTCTCTTTGCTTTAGTGCTTCAAAATGCACTACAGCTCTTTGATATCATTTTGATGTTTGGCGCAGGAACAGGATTAATTTTTATTCTTCGTTGGTTCTGGTCTAGAATTAATGCTTGGAGTGAACTCTCGGCAATGGTATCTTCTGGAATCATATCTATTTTGCTCAATTTTACAAGCCTTGGGACTTTGCTGTTTGGCAAAGAAACAGAAACAGAATTAATTGTAGGATTGATGCCGAGCTGGTTTAAATTTCCGTTTGTGGTATTAATCACATCTATTGTATGGATTGTGGTAACCTATGCAACTCCTAAAGAATCAGATGCTACGCTTCAAAAGTTCTATGATAAAATCAAGCCTGGAGGTCCAGGATGGAAAAGACAAGCAGCAGCCAGTACTTCTGATGACAAAAAGTGGACAGTTCCTTCTGGAATACTCGCAGCCTTAATCAGTGCAGTACTTATTTACTCTGTGATGTTCGCTGTTGGAAACCTCATCTACGGAAACCCGGTTAAAGCGATCAGCTTATTCGCGCTAGCTTTGGCGATGTTACTGTGGTTATTAAGAGTGTGGAAAAATTTAAGGAAAGATGTCTTTTAACTAGAGGCATCTTTATTTGCCTGAAACGCTTCTAGTAGTTCTTTTGCTCGCTCAAGGTCCTCTTGTTTCACATGGACTTGTACAACTTCACCTCCGTAAAATCCCGCGAGGACTCCTGAAGTGTGGCGGTCTTTAACTATAGGGAACACCCCCTGATCTTTGAGAATTCCCTCGAGGAGCATTGCCTCAATTGAAGAGCCTGAAAAAAGAAGTTGGTAACTCATATTAGTTTTTTAAAAGATTCATATAACGAGCGACGTATTTGCCGAGCACATCAAATTCCAAGTTGACCCTTGTTCCAATCTTGTATTGATTAAAACGGGTATGCTCAAAAGTATAGGGAATGATGGCTACTGAGAATCCATGATCTGTTGCATCTACCACGGTTAGACTTGTGCCATCGACTGTAATAGAGCCTTTTTCAATAGTAGTGTTTCCCGTAGCCTTGTCATAAGAAAAGCTAAAGCGCCAAGAACCGTCTTCTTCGACAATTTTTTCACACACTCCAACCTGATCGACATGACCTTGTACGATATGGCCGTCTAAACGACTCCCCATAATCATGGCGCGCTCTAAGTTGATTTGATCACCTACTTTTAAATCTCCTAAGTTTGTTTTTTCTAGGGTTTCTGCGATAGCAGTTACCGTGTAGGATTCATTGTTGCATTGAACAACCGTAAGACAAACGCCGTTATGAGCAAGGCTTTGATCAATTTTTAGTTCAGCCGCTAAGGGGCTAGAAACGGTAAGGTGTAAATTGCCACTATCGCGCTCAATTTTAGTGAGGCTTCCAAAAGTTTCGATGATCCCAGTAAACATGTGTCGTTTTTATTAGCTAATTTTACACCTCAAAGTTACTCAATAAGCAGCAGATAGTATGCAAGAAGCAAAAAAAATAAAAGTAGGGATCTCAATTGGAGACCTCAATGGGATAGGATGTGAGCTCATTCTCAAGACCTTCTTAGACCCTCGAATGCTCGAATTGTGTACCCCTGTTGTATTTGCTTCTAACAAGACTCTTTCTCATTGGATGAAACTGCTCAACTACCAATTAAACTTTAATGGAGTGAGCAATTCAAAGGAATCTTTAGACGGAAAATTCAATGTGGTCAATGTCTGGAAAGAGCTGGTAGAAATCACTCCTGGGGTATCTAATCAGACAGGAGGAACCTATGCTTTAAAATCACTTCAGGCTGCGGTTCAATCTTTAAAAGAAGGCAGTGTTGATGTATTGCTGACAGCACCAATCGACAAGAGTAACATACAGTCAGAGGAATTTAAATTTCCGGGACATACTGATTATTTAGCTCAACAGCTGGAGGGGAAGAGCTTGATGTTTATGATTTCAGCTACATTAAGAGTGGGCTTGCTGACCGACCATATCCCTGTTAAATCAGTGAGCGATCATATTAATTCAAAGCTCATCGAAGAAAAAGTTCAAACGATTTCATCAACCCTAAAACGTGATTTTGGAATCTCAAAACCTAAAATTGCACTATTGGGAATCAACCCTCACAGTGGGGATCAAGGAGTTATTGGCAAAGAAGATGATCAAACATTGCGACCTACAATTGTCAAACTTCAGGAGGAAGGAACCATGGTTTTTGGGCCCTATGCAGCTGATGGATTTTTTGGATCTGAGAATTATAAAAACTTCGATGCAGTATTAGCAGCCTATCACGATCAAGGACTGATTCCTTTTAAAACACTTTCGTTTGGACAGGGAGTTAACTATACCGCAGGACTTTCTAAAATAAGGACCTCACCTGACCACGGAACGGCTTTTGATATTGCCGGAAAAGGAGTGGCCAATGAACAGTCGTTTAAGGAAGCGCTCTTTTTGGCAATCCAACTGTACAAAGACCGCAGTGAGTACGACAAGCTAAGTTCGAACCCATTGGAAAAGGTCAATATAAAGAACCTCAAAAAGAGAACTAATTAACAGTTTTTGAGTCGAGAATAAACTGCTATTATTTTTGTTAATAAATTGTTTATTAATAGAATAATAGTATCTTTGCACCCGCCTTTTAGGTAAATTGTGAACGTTTCAATCACTCGCAAAATGAAAAATAAGGAGTTTGATATTCCTTTTACAGGATTAAAGCAAGGGAAACACGAGTTTGAATACGCGATCGATAATTCGTTCTTTGAGGACTTTAACTATGATGAGTTTAACAGCGCCAATTTAAAAGTTGAGCTGATTTTAAACAAGCTGAGCAGCTTTATGGAAGCTGAAATCAAAACCAGTGGCAGTGTCAATGTAAATTGCGATTTAACTGACGAGCCTTTTGATCTTCCAATAAAAGCTGAATTGGAATTGGTGATTAAATTTGGTGAGGAGTACGACGATGAAAATGAATCATTGTTGATCATTCCACATCACGATCACAAAATCAATCTCTCACAGTATTTCTATGAGATGGCAGCTTTAGCAGTTCCACTAAAAAGGATTCATCCAGGAGTAGAAGACGGAAGTCTTTCTTCGCCAGCATTGGAATTGTTAGAAGAGTTATCGGTTAAAGAACTAAAAGAAGAATCAAAAGAAGATCAAACGGATCCCAGATGGGATGCATTAAAAAAGTTAAAAACGGATAAAAATAAGTAACCATGGCACATCCAAAGAGAAAAATATCAAAAACAAGAAGAGACAAGAGAAGAACTCATTACAAAGCGACTGCGCCAACAATTGCTAAGGACCCAACAACTGGGGAATTACACTTATACCACAGAGCACATTGGCACGAAGGAAAGCTTTACTACAGAGGTCAAGTATTGATTGATCAAACTCAGGAAGTTTCTGCATAAGCAGCTTCAATCTCACAATATAAATATACTCTCACCTTTTAAAGTGAGAGTTTTTTTATTAAAAAGAGTCAAGAAAAGTTGATTTTAGGATTAAAAGTGACCAATTTTTACTAATTTTCGGTTAAAATTGGAGTTTTTCTCTAAATTTTATCAAATTCAGACTATGACCAAAACAACAGCTGCTATAACC
>DAIRFL010000088.1:0-7974 GCA_036795105.1 Flavobacteriaceae bacterium
AATGTGACTTTGCAAATAATTGGATAAAAGACTAATTAAAATCCCAATTATTAAAAAAAATCCCTTTAAAATTAATTTTTAACAAAAAGGATAATCGCTGTGGGATTTATGATGTACACCCACTGAAATTTATTAATTTTACTTGCTAAACCTAACAAATAGAACTCTATGGCATTTGATATAGAAATGATAAAAGAAGTCTATTCACGAATGACTTCTCGCGTTGATAAAGCTAGAGAATTGGTGGGAAGACCACTGACACTCTCTGAAAAGATTTTGTACAATCACTTATGGGAAGGAACTCCTTCTTCTGCATTTCAAAGAGGTGTGGATTATGTTGATTTTGCACCTGATAGAATTGCATGTCAAGATGCGACTGCACAGATGGCTTTATTGCAATTTATGCAAGCAGGTAAACCAAAAGTTGCAGTTCCAACGACGGTACACTGTGATCACTTAATTCAAGCTAAAAACGGAGCGACTCCTGATTTAAAAGTTGCAAATACGACTTCTTCAGAGGTGTTTGACTTTTTAGAGTCGGTATCTAACAAATACGGAATTGGATTCTGGAAGCCTGGAGCTGGAATTATACATCAAGTTGTTTTAGAAAACTACGCATTTCCTGGGGGAATGATGATTGGTACTGATTCACATACAGTGAATGCAGGTGGACTAGGAATGGTAGCTGTTGGAGTTGGTGGAGCTGATGCAGTTGATGTAATGGCTGGAATGGCATGGGAGTTGAAATTTCCAAAATTAATCGGTGTTAAGTTAACGGGTTCTTTAAACGGTTGGACTGCTGCTAAAGATGTAATCTTAAAAGTAGCTGGTGTTCTTACTGTAAAAGGTGGAACTGGTGCGATCATCGAGTATTTTGGAGAGGGTGCTAAAAACCTTTCTTGTACTGGTAAAGGGACTATTTGTAATATGGGAGCTGAGGTAGGAGCAACTACTTCTACTTTTGGATATGACGATTCTATGGAGCGCTATTTAAGAGCTACTGATCGCGCTGATGTTGCTGATGCAGCAAACCAGGTAAGAGATTATTTAACAGCAGATCCTGAAGTTTACCAAAACCCAGAACAGTACTTTGATCAGGTAATCGAAATTGACTTAGATACTTTAAGACCACATTTAAATGGACCGTTTACTCCAGATTTAGCTACTCCTGTTGGAGAAGTTGGTGAAAAGGCTGCTGCAAATGACTGGCCATTAAAAGTAGAATGGGGACTGATCGGATCTTGTACCAACTCTTCTTATGAAGATTTAACTAGAGCAGCTTCGATTGCTCAACAAGCAATCGCTAAGGGAATTAAACCGAAAGCTGATTTTGGAATCAACCCTGGATCGGAACAAATTAGATTTACAGCCGAGCGCGATGGTCTCTTAGGGACTTTCGAGCAATTAGGTGCTAAAATATTTACCAATGCTTGTGGACCTTGTATTGGACAATGGGATCGTGAGGGATCTGACAAAGGAGATAAAAACACCATTGTACACTCCTTTAACCGTAACTTCTCTAAGAGAGCTGATGGTAATCCAAATACGCATGCATTTGTAGCTTCACCAGAAATGGTTGCAGCACTTGCAATTTCAGGTAGATTGGATTTTGATCCTACAAAGGATACCTTACTCAATGAGAATGGAGAAGAAGTGTTATTAGATGAACCACAAGGTTTAGAACTTCCTACTAATGGATTTGCAGTTGAAGACGCTGGTTATATCGCTCCAAAAGAAGATGGATCTTCAGTTGATGTAGTAGTTAAAGACGATTCAGAACGCCTTCAACTCTTAACTCCTTTTGTTCCAATGACCAAAGAGAGTTTACAAGGAGTAAAACTGCTTATCAAAGCAAAAGGAAAATGTACTACGGATCATATATCTATGGCGGGACCATGGTTGCGCTATAGAGGTCACTTAGACAATATTGCCAATAATACTCTTATTGGAGCAGTCAATGCATTTAACGAACAAACTAATTTTGTTAAGAATCAATTGACTGGTGAGTATGCAGGAGTACCAGATACTCAACGCGCATACAAAGCAGCTGGAATCCGTTCAATTGTTGTGGGTGATCACAATTACGGAGAAGGATCTTCTAGAGAGCACGCAGCAATGCAACCTCGTCATTTAGGAGTTGGTGCAGTATTGGTAAAATCATTTGCTCGTATTCACGAAACCAACCTTAAGAAACAAGGGATGTTAGGACTTACTTTTGCAAATGAAGCAGATTACGATCTTATTCAAGAAGACGATACCTTCAACTTTGTAGATATCGATGGATTTACTCCTGCTACTCCACTTACTATTGAAGTAGTACACGCAGATGGATCTACAGACAGAATTATTGCAAATCACTCTTATAACCAATCTCAAATTGACTGGTTTAAAGCGGGATCTGCTCTTAATATGATTAAAGCTCAAAACGCTTAGTCTATATCAGTTTTGACAATTTATAGTAAAACCCTCCATTTTGGAGGGTTTTTTTGTTATATATTTTTTTACCCTTCATTCTTTTAGTGATTTTTTCTACATTTAAGAAAAAATATACCCTCTATGAAAAGAAAAGAACCCATTAGCAGAAAACAGTTTGTCAAAAATTTAGGTTTGGGAACAATTGCATTAGCAGCTACGCCTAGTATCGTTAAAGGTGCACAGGTAAATTCAGTAGCGATGACTAAGGCATATCCCAATCAAAATTCCAATCTTCAGATCGCCTTAATTGGAGCTGGAGGAATGGGATCCGCTGACACTGATACTGCATTACGCCACAAAGGTGTAAAACTAGTAGCCGTTTGTGATTTATACGACGGCAGATTAAAAAAAGCTAAAGAGCGTTGGGGAAACCACCTCTTTACAACCAAAGATTATCGTGAAATCATAAGTAGAGACGATGTTGATGCTGTGATTGTGGGAACTCCTGATCACTGGCATAAGCAAATATCTGTAGATGCAATGATGGCTGGAAAACACGTTTACTGTGAAAAGCCAATGGTTCATTCTGTGGATGAAGGACCTGCAGTGATTGCCGCTCAGAAGAAATCAGGAATGGTTTTTCAAGTTGGATCTCAAGGGATGTCTTCACTTGGTAACGAAAAAGCAAGAGAATTATTAGCTCAAGGGGCTATTGGTGATCTCAATTACGCTGAAGGTTTTTGGGCGAGAAGATCTGCAGTAGGAGCGTGGCAATACGATATTCCTGCTGATGCAAGCCCTGAGACAGTTGATTGGGACACTTATATCTCCAACACTAAACAAAGAGACTTTGACGCTAAGCGTTTCTTTAGATGGAGAAACTATCGCGATTATGGAACGGGAATGTCAGGGGACTTATTTGTTCACTTATTCTCTAGTTTACACTTTATTACTGGTTCTATGGGACCTGATAAAATATACGCTTCTGGTGGTCTTCGCTATTGGAAGGATGGAAGAGAAGTTCCCGATGTGCTCTTAGGAACATTTGATTATCCCAACAGTAAAGAGCACCCTGGTTTTAACCTTTCACTCCGTTGTAATTTTGTAGATGGAACTTCAGGAACTACTTATTTGAGATTAGTTGGAAGCGAAGGATCAATGGATGTTCAATGGGACAAAGTAATCTTAAAGCGCAATACTCAAGTAGATGACAAGGATCCATTCTTAAAGGAAAAATCAGCTTCTGGATCTTCAAATGGAGACAGAGCATCGATCAATATCCAGCCAGAAGTTATTTATGCTGCTGACGGTGATTGGAAAGGAGCTCATTACGATCACTTCTACAATTGGTTTAATGCCATTCGAGGTGGAGATGCGGTTTCAGAAGATGCTGTATTTGGTTATAGAGCGGCAGCTCCTGCTTTATTGTGTAATGATTCCTTCTTCCAAGATGAAGCAATTTTATGGGATCCTATTAAGATGAAGCGAAGAAAATGATGCGACTTCTTGGATTAGTATCACTTCTTATTCTCTTAACCTCTTGTGAGTGTTCAAAGGATGATCAGTGGGTTGATTTGATGGATGAATCCCATTGGAAGGGATACCTGATGGACGAGCTACCTAATCACTGGCAATTTGTAGATGGAGCGCTCATCTGTATGGAAGTGGAGAACAAGCCTCAGATAGATATCATTACCAGGGAATCCTTTGATAACTTCATTCTTGAACTTCAATGGAATATCATGCCTGAGGGAAACAGTGGTATCTTTTATCACATAGTCGAAGACCAAAAGTATAAGGGGCCTTATCAAACAGCTCCCGAATACCAACTGATCGACGACATTGGATTTCCTTATCCTATCGAAGATTGGCAAAAATCGGCTGCTAACTATGCGATGCATCCTTCTAGTAAATCTGATTTATTCAAGGGAGCTGGTGCCTGGAATAGTACTCGAATTGTATACGATCACGGAAGGGTTCAGCACTGGTTTAATGATCAGCTGGTCGTTGAATTTGATGAGAATTCACAAGCCTGGAAGGAATTGAGAAATTCAGGTAAGTGGAAGGACTATCCCGATTATAAAAGCTCCAATAGCGGCCCTATAGGCCTACAAGATCACGGAGTTGGGATTCGTTTTAAGGATATCCGAATCAAGAGAATAAACTAAAAAGATCTATTTAAAACGATCTGGATGAAAGGCCTCAATCGACATTGAGGTCTTTTTATTTGTCATGAGTTCACTGATGAGTTTTCCAGTGGCAGGGGCGAGGCTCCATCCCATCATGGCATGCCCAGTTGCTAAGTAGAGGTTGTCAAAAGTTTCACTTTTTCCAATATAAGCTAAACCATCTGGTGACACAGGGCGGTTTCCAAATTGAGCAGCTTTTTTCTCAGCTTCAGTAATCTTTAAATTGTTGTAGTGATTCTCAGAAGCCTTTGCAATAGCCTCCACTCGTTCTCTTCGTATATTGTCGTTTATACCAGAGAGTTCCATGGTACCCGCAAACCTAGTGAACCCTTCCATTGGAGTTATGGCACATTTAGCTTCTAAAAATATGGCGGAATACTTCACAGGTGTTTCACGATGTAGATCAATTCTATAGCCTTTACCAGCTTGTATGGGAATGTGAAGTTTTAATTTTTTCATCAGGGATTGACTCCAACTACCTGCAGCCATGACAACGGCCTCAGCAGCATAGTTGTTTTGAGAAGTAATAACTTCTTTAATCGAAGATCCCTCGCAATTAAAGTCTATAAGCTTCTCATTTATAAACTCAACACCCTTAGACCTGAGATATGATTTGAGTTTTGGAAGCAGCTGATTTGGAGTAGTATGGGCGTCACATTTGTAATGAATAGCTCCCAGCACCTCATCGTTAAGATCGGGTTGTATTATATCTAATTGTTTTCTGTCTAATACAGCAGCATCTAAACCATCAGCTATTAATCGCTGGGCCACTTCAGCTTCGTGATCTCCTGCTTTATTGGTTTTGTACAACATCAAAACACCAGATTCATCCAGTTGAAAAGTTCCCAATTCGTTTGAATTGTGAAGGTCAAGATATAAGTCCTTACTGAGTATATTGATGTCTCTAATTACTGGAATAGCGCGTTCTACCTGTTTGGGACTCGAAGACTGATAAAACTTCCACATCCAATCGATTAAGTCCAAATCAAATCTAGGCTTTAAATAAAATGGGCTGGAGGAATTAAACATCCACTTAAGCCCTTTTTTAATCATACCTCTGTTCGCAATTGAGATGATATGACTTGGGGTTAAATATCCTGCATTTACATAAGAAGCTCCAGTTTCATCTGTTCTAGGATCGATGATTTTAACCTCAAAGCCTTCTTTAACTAAATAGTAGGCAGAGAAACATCCTTGAATTCCACCACCGATCACATATACAGACTTAGAGCTCATATAATTTATTTAGGATCATAAAAGTAAGAAATCCATCAAAGCTAAAAACATGATAATTCGCATAAAATCAATTTTTTTTTATCAAATTAACTTACTTTAGTTCTTCTTTTAATATATGGCAAAGAAACAAACAGCAGCACTCGGTTTTATATTTGTGACCCTTCTTATCGATGTCATCGGAATAGGAATTATTATTCCTATTGTTCCTGTACTTATTCAAGAACTCACAGGTGAGGGGCTCAGTCAAGCTTCAGTCTATGGAGGTTGGCTTCTTTTTGCATATGCTTTTATGCAATTTGTGTTTGCACCAGTCCTGGGAGGTCTAAGTGATCAATACGGTCGTAGACCAGTACTTTTAGCATCTCTTTTTGGTTTTGCAGTGGATTATTCTATCGCAGCCTTAGCACCAACGCTAAGCTGGCTTTTTGTCGCTCGTATTTTAGCTGGAATAACCGGAGCGAGTTTTACTACAGCCTCTGCATATATAGCCGATATAAGCACTCCTGAGAAGCGTTCTCAGAATTTTGGTATCATTGGAGCTGCTTTTGGATTAGGATTTATTGTAGGGCCTGTAATTGGAGGAATACTCGGACAATTTGGTTCTAGAGTTCCCTTTATAGCGGCTGCTATTCTCAGTGTACTCAATTGGTTGTACGGATACTTTATACTTCCGGAATCACTGCCTAAAGAAAAGAGGAGAGCATTTGATATTAAGAGAGCGAACCCTTTGGGATCCTTTATGAGATTGATGAAGTTTCCAGCGATATTCAGTCTTGCTATAGCGATGTTTATCCTCTATGTAGCAGGTCAGGTCAACCCTTCTATCTGGTCTTATTTTACCATGATGAAATTTAATTTCAACGAGGCATGGGTAGGATACTCTCTTGGATTTGTAGGCTTAATGGTCGCCATTGTACAGGGAGGATTGATCAGAATAGTCATTCCGCTCTTAGGCGATTGGAAGGCTCTAATGGTCGGTTTTGTATTTCACATCATTGGATTTGCTGCCTTTGCGTATTCGACTCAGGCATGGATGCTCTTTGCTTTTATAGTTCCATTCTCTTTGGGAGGATTTGCAGGACCAGCACTACAGGGGATTATTTCCAAACAGGTTCCTGATAATGAACAAGGGGAATTGCAAGGCTCACTGACTAGTTTGATGAGTATTAGTTCCATAGTAGGACCACCAATATTCACAGGCTTATTTCATTTTTACACAGAGACTCCTGAAACTAGATATTTTCCAGGAGCCCCATTCTTATTAGCTTCAATTATATGTGTATTAGCGGCAATCTTAGCAATTAGATCCTATAGAAAGCACCATAGCTCGTCTAAATAAACCCTTTTTCTCGAGCAGTAATAATCAACTCTCTATCGTTTTCAGCATTGAGAATTTCTTTCATTCGCTTTTTCCTATTCTCAATAGAGGCTCTTGAAATCGCCAAGATATCAACCATATCTTTAATACGACTACCCATCGAAGTCTCATAAATGATTCTTCGGTCGATATCATCGATATAATTGTGCTGATTGTTAGTGAGGTTATCGATGATCTTACTGATTTTAGGACTGTAACTCTTTTTACCAGCCAATACGTTTTTAAATGCTTCTATGATTTCATCGATAGTCATTTCACTCTTGATCATCACAGATGAAGGAAGTAATTTACCCAGCAGACTAGACAATCGATAATTGTCACTTAAACTAGTACTGACAATTATTTTAACATCTGGAAAGTGTTTTTTGAGATAGACTCCTACATCTTCTCCAGAAAGCATATCAAGAGCTTCATCTCCGGGGATACTGATGTCTAAAAACACAACATCAATTAATTGTGAATTGTTCTTAAACTGCTGTATTTGGTCATAGGCCTCTCTACAATTAGTTGCCTTGCTAATTGAAAACGCGATGTCTTCATCGGTTTCGTCCAGATAAAAATTAATTGCCTCTTCGTAGTTCTTAACCATAAGAGGGTGGTCTTCGATAATAAGAATGTTATTTGTCATAGATATTGGGTATTGTGATGGTAAAAACAGTTCCATCAGTTGTAGTATTTATTTCTAAGGTTCCTTTTAAAAATTCTTTGACACGACTTTTAATATTACTCAATCCAATTCCTTTGTTCTTTTGATTG
>DAIRFL010000314.1:0-1205 GCA_036795105.1 Flavobacteriaceae bacterium
CTTATAATGTGTCAATTAAAGTGATAGTGTAGTTTTTAATTGTAAATTAATCCATTATTACAGAGAGCTAGTTAACAATAATTAGCTATATTTGTTTAAGAATGTTACAACAAGAAGAATTCATAAAAAGATTAAAAAAAATCATCGACGACAAACAGTTGAGCTCTTCTTCATTTGCAGATGAGATTCAGGTACCACGATCGAGTATCTCGCATTTACTCTCTGGCAGAAATAAGCCGAGTTTGGACTTTGTGTTAAAGGTGGTACACTCCTACTCTGAGATCGACCTCAATTGGTTGCTCTTTGGAAAAGAGACCCAAACAACGATCGATCAACCTACTACTGAAGCTGAGCAAGAGGTCGTGAATCGTAGGAGCGACTCCGCTATAGAAAAGATTGTTGTATTTTATAACAATGGACAGTTTAAGGAGTATAAGCCCTCCTAAGCATCTTTCTTTCTCACATTCATATTGATGAACTCTACCATTAATGAAAAGGCAATAGCGAAGTACAAATAGCCTTTAGGAATGGATCCTATAGGATTGTTAAACACTACTAGATGCGAAAGATGTGCCGATTCTACAATAAGCATAAAGCCTATGAGAATTAAGAATGAAAGCCCTAGCACCTGTACAGATGGGTGTTTTTTGACAAATTCACTGACCTTATAAGTAAAGAGCATCATAATCAATACGGAGATTACAACGGCTACAATCATGAGTATCAATGCGTCATTGGGATTGGGGGAAATTCCGTTTGTCATCCCAATTGCAGTTAAGATAGAGTCGAAAGAGAACACAATATTGATGACCGTAATCTCCAGTATAGCAGAGCTTAGGGTCTTTGATTGGTGTTTTTTGACTTCGTTGATATCGTGCTCCTTATCTTCGATTTTCTCGTGTATTTCTTTGGTGCTCTTATAGAGCAAGAACAGTCCTCCTAAAAATAAAATAACAGCCTGCCCTGAAATCCCACCCTTGATCCAACTAGTGTCGAATGAGAAAAAGGATTCGTTTAAAGAAGTGAGTAGATTAATCCCGAAGAGCAATAGGATTCTGAGTAGCATTGCTAAAAGCAATCCGATATTGGTTGCTTTTTTCTTGGCCTTTTCCTCTAACTTTTGAGCGGCAATTGATATAAAAACGATATTGTCAATTCCCAGTACAATTTCCAGAAATGTCAATGTCAATAGGGCTATCCAAGCA
>DAIRFL010000089.1:0-7931 GCA_036795105.1 Flavobacteriaceae bacterium
TTATTGTACTTTTGCTAGAATTTATTTTTAAACTCACGAACAGCTAGAAATTAAATGGATAAGTATTCTTTCTTGAACGCAGCACATACGAGTTTTTTCTCTGAATTATACGAGAAATACTTAAAGTCTCCTGATGAAATTGAGCCCAGTTGGAGAGCTTTTTTTCATGGGTTTGATTTTGGTCAGGAAATGGCAGATGTAGATGAACAAATTCAAGCTGCTTTAGAATCAGATTCAACACAGATTCCTGAGAAAATTCACAAGGAATTCAATGTTGTTAAATTGATCAACGCCTATCGAACTAGAGGGCATTTGTTTACTAAAACAAACCCAGTTAGATCGAGAAGAACCTATAGTCCTACCTTAGAGATTGCCAATTTTGATTTGAGTGAATCTGATTTGGACTTAGTTTTCGACGCTGGAGATATCTTGGGATTGGGAGCGGTCAGTCTTCGTGAAATTCTTCAAAATCTCGAAACAATTTACTGCGATGCTATTGGCGTTGAGTATATGTATATCAGAAAACCTGAACGTATTGAGTGGATTCAAAATTGGTTAAACAAGGATTTGAATCACCCAACCCTCAATGCTGATCAGAAAAAACACATTCTCAAAAAACTGACTCAAGCAGTTTCATTTGAATCCTTTTTACACACCAAATACGTTGGGCAAAAACGTTTTTCTTTAGAGGGGAACGAATCGTTGATTCCAGCTATTGATGCTATTGTGGAAAGTGCCTCTGAAATAGGTGTTCGAGAATTTGTCATGGGAATGGCTCACAGAGGACGTCTCAATGTACTTACTAATATCTTTGGTAAATCTGCACAATCGATTTTTGGTGAATTTGACGGTAAAGATTACGAAGAAGCTATTTTTGACGGTGATGTGAAATACCACTTGGGATGGACTTCTATGAGAAATTCAGACTCAGGAGCAAAGATTACGATGAATATTGCTCCAAACCCATCTCACTTAGAAACCGTGGGAGCTGTTGTAGAAGGAATCACTCGATCAAAACAAGATAAATTTCCAGAAGGAGAAGCACATAAAGTACTGCCGATTGTCGTTCATGGTGACGCAGCAATTGCAGGACAAGGAATCGTTTATGAGATCGTTCAAATGGCTCAATTAGACGGTTATAAAACTGGAGGAACCATTCATATAGTTGTCAATAACCAAATTGGTTTTACGACCAACTATTTAGATGCCCGTTCTTCGACCTATTGTACGGATGTCGGAAAAGTAACCCTTAGTCCAGTATTGCACGTCAATGCAGACGATGTTGAGGCGGTGGTTCACGCTTCGCTTTTCGCTTTAAAATACCGTATGCAATTTAAGTCTGATGTATTTATCGATTTATTAGGTTATAGAAAATACGGACACAATGAAGGAGATGAGCCTCGATTTACTCAACCGATCTTGTACAAAGAAATCTCTAGACACAACAATCCAAAAGAAATCTATTTTCAAAAACTTCTTTCTGAAGGAGTTGTCGACCAGGCATACGTTAAGAAATTAGAAGAGGAGTACAAACAGAGTTTGGAGGTACAGTTAGAAGATTCAAAAAAAGAGTCTACCACAGTAATTATTCCATTTATGCAAAATGTTTGGGATGATTATTCAACTGCTTTGGAAAGTGATATGCTTCAGAAAGTGGATACTTCCTATTCCTTAGAAGGTCTAAAAGAAATTGCGGAACGCATTACTAAATTGCCAGACGGAAAGAAATTTATTAGAAAAATCCAACGCCTTGTAGACGAGCGAAGAAAAATGGTCTTTGAAAATGATCGAATCGACTGGGCAATGGGTGAATTACTTGCTTATGGAACCCTGCTTAAGGAAGGTTGTGATGTTCGTATTTCAGGACAAGATGTTGAGCGCGGTACCTTCTCTCACAGACACGCAGTCATTAAGGTTGAGGATTCTGAGGAAGAGGTTGTTCTACTAGAAAATATAGCAGAGGATCAAGGAGCTTTTCAGATTTATAACTCCTTGTTATCTGAGTATGGAGTATTGGGATTTGATTATGGTTACGCCATGGCCAATCCTAATTCATTGACCATTTGGGAAGCTCAATTTGGAGACTTTAGTAACGGAGCTCAAATTATGATTGATCAGTACATCTCAGCTGCTGAAGACAAGTGGAAGTTGCAAAACGGTTTGGTAATGTTATTACCTCATGGATACGAAGGCCAGGGAGCTGAACACTCTTCGGCTCGTATGGAACGTTATTTACAACTCTGTGCCAAAGACAATATGTTTGTAGCAGACTGTACTACTCCAGCAAATATGTTTCACTTGTTGAGAAGACAGTTAAAAGCCAATTACAGAAAACCCTTAATTGTATTTACTCCTAAGAGTCTACTCAGACATCCACTTGCGATGTCCTCAATGGAAGAACTAGCCAATGGTTCATTCCAAGAACTCATCGATGATGTGACAGTAGACGCTAAAAAAGTAAAACAAGTAGTATTCTGTACTGGAAAGTTCTACTACGACCTCTTGGCAGAAAGAGAACAATTAGGAAAAGAAGCAGAGGTGGCATTGGTTCGTTTAGAACAATTATTCCCGTTGCCAGAAGCGCAAATGAATGCTGCAATAGCGAAGTATTCAAATGCAACAGACCTTGTTTGGGCTCAAGAAGAACCAAAGAATATGGGTGCATGGGGACATTTGTTAATGCACTTTGAATCAATTGGGAAGTTTAGATTAGCTTCACAACGCGTATATGCTGCTCCAGCTGCGGGTAGTCCTACACGTTCAAAAATTAGACATCAAGAAGTGATCGATTACGTATTCGATCCTACAAAAAACAATAATAAATAGGCAAATTATATTAGCATGATTTTAGAAATGAAAGTTCCCTCACCAGGGGAATCCATTACGGAAGTAGAAATCGCAACTTGGCTCGTTGAGGATGGTGATTATGTAGAAAAAGACCAAGCCATAGCTGAAGTAGATTCAGATAAAGCAACACTTGAATTGCCAGCAGAAGAGAGTGGAGTAATTACACTTAAGGCTGAAGAAGGTGATGCAGTTGCCGTAGGAGAAGTTGTGTGTTTAATCGATACAGCTGCTGAAAAACCTGAAGGTGGTTCGGCTGCTCCAGTCAAAGAAGTAGCTGCTCCAGTAGCCGCTCCAACACCAGAGGTAGCGCAACAGACTTATGCCACAGGTTCAGCATCTCCAGCTGCTAAGAAAATTTTAGCAGAAAAAGGGATCGATGCTTCTCAAATTAAGGGAAGTGGTAAGGATGGAAGAGTTACTAAAGAAGATGCAGTCAAAGCAGTACCTTCTATGGGTACCATGCCTGAAGGAGGAGAGCGCGGTGTTTCTAGAACTAAACTTTCAATGCTCAGAAGAAAGGTAGCGGAACGATTAGTAGCTGCTAAAAATGAAACCGCAATGCTTACCACCTTTAACGAGGTTGATATGTCTGCCATCTTTAAGCTTCGAAAAGAGTACAAAGAGCAGTTTGCACAGAAGCATGAGGTTAATTTAGGATTCATGTCATTCTTTACCCTTGCGGTAATTCGCGCATTGAAAATGTATCCAGCAGTAAACTCAATGATCGATGGAAAAGAAATGGTTTCCTATGATTTTTGCGATATTTCAATAGCGGTATCCGGTCCAAAAGGATTGATGGTACCAGTTATTAGAAATGCAGAAAACTTGTCGTTTGCGGGAGTAGAATCAGAAGTAAAACGATTAGCAATTAGAGCAAGAGAAGGGGAGATCACTGTTGATGAAATGACTGGAGGTACTTTTACCATAACTAATGGTGGTGTTTTTGGATCCATGTTATCGACTCCGATTATCAACCCTCCACAGTCTGGAATCTTAGGAATGCACAATATTGTTGAGCGTCCGATTGCTAAAAATGGAGAAGTAGTTATAGCTCCTATTATGTATATAGCACTTTCATATGACCACCGAATTATCGACGGAAAAGAATCTGTAGGATTCTTAGTTGCTGTCAAAGAAGCCATTGAAAATCCTGAAGAGTTTTTGATGGATGGTGATATCAAAAAAGCATTAGAACTTTAAAGAGTTCTAAACTTCAAAAATTAAAGGTCAGCACTGCTGGCCTTTTTTATTGCTAGTCGTCCAAAAAGTGTATTTCTGCACTCAAATTTCTATTACCTTTGTCTTATGTTATTAACCGACACTCATACCCATCTGTATTCAGAAGCCTTTGATGAGGATCGATCTGTTGAAATTGAAAAGGCGATTAAAGCTGGTATCGGTCGATTCTTTTTGCCTGCAATTGATTCTACTTACTACCCAAGTATGAAGGAGTTAAAAGAGGAGTTTCCCAATGAAGTTTACCTTATGGCTGGATTGCATCCAACTCATGTTAAGGAGAATGTTGAGGAGGAACTATCGGTGGTTAAAAGAGAATTGCAAACGGGTAATTATTGTGCAGTTGGCGAAATAGGAATTGATCTCTACTGGGATAAGACCTTTTTAAAACAACAACAAAACGCCTTCGCAATTCAAATCAATTGGGCTAGAGATTACGATTTGCCTTTTGCAATTCACTGTAGGGATGCTTTCGATGAAGTATTCGAAGTTTTAGAGACCTTAAAAGGTCCTTTTAATGGAATCTTTCACTGCTTTACGGGGACTTTTGAGCAGGCCCAACGAGCAATTGATTTAGGTCTAAAATTGGGAATAGGAGGAGTGGTGACTTTTAAAAACGGAAAGATCGATCAGTTTTTAAACGAGATTCCTTTGGAACATATTGTATTGGAAACGGATGCTCCCTATTTAGCCCCAGTACCATATAGAGGTAAGCGAAACAATCCTGAGTACCTTAGGATCATCGCTGATAAATTGGCAGAAATCCACAAGGTGTCCCTTGAGGATCTTGCTCGTATAACGACTTCAAACGCAGAAGAACTCTTTAAGATTTAATCATATGAGTACAAGCAAACCCTCAATATTACTTATCTACACAGGTGGAACCATCGGAATGGTCTTGGATTATAAGTCAAATGCTCTAAAAGCTTTTGATTTTTCTAATCTCGAAAAACAGATTCCCGAACTCAAACAAATCGACTGTAAAATTTCAAGTTGGTCTTTTGACGAACCTTTAGATTCGAGTACTATAACTCCTGATCATTGGATTGCTTTGGTGGAACTGATCGAATCACAATACGATTCCTATGATGGTTTTGTGGTATTACACGGTTCTGATACCATGAGCTATACAGCCTCGGCAGTTAGTTTTATGATTGATCATTTACATAAGCCCATCATATTTACAGGTTCACAATTACCTATAGGAGATCTTAGAACAGATGCCAAAGAAAATTTAATTACAGCAATTGAGATTGCAGCATTACAAGAGGATGGAGAGGCAGTTGTTCAGGAAGTGGGACTTTACTTTGAATACAAACTATACAGAGCTAATAGAACTACAAAGATCAGTGCAGCTCACTTTAACGCCTTTACTTCTCCAAACTATCCTGCACTTATTGAATCAGGGGTGAGCTTAGAAGTAAATGGTGCTGCTTTGTATCGAACTGACAAAACTAAAGCTACTGAATTTAGTAAGTGTATTGACAGTTCCGTCCTTATATTAAAATTATTTCCTGGACTAAGTGAACCAATATTGAGATCCCTTGTTCAAACGAAAGGGCTTAAAGGTATTATTGTTGAGAGTTTTGGGGCGGGTAATGCTCCAATGTTTGATTGGTTTAAAAAGCTCATCGACGAATTAGTCACAAAAGGAGTTCTTATTGTTAATATTACTCAGTGTTTTGGAGGCAGTGTCCTTCCTTCTCATTACGAAACCTCTTTAGCGAGAATCAATCATCAAATTATCAATGGTAAAGACATGACTACCGAAGCGGCACTTGCCAAAATGATGTTCTTATTAGGTAAAAAAACTGAGCATTCGCTATTTAAAGACAACTTTGAAAAAGAAATTAGAGGTGAAATGAAATAAAAGCTGGACTTTCTTTTATTTTTTATCTTTTTTTTTGTTATTTGGAGCCCCAAAACGGAACTAATAGAGAGGTGGCCGAGTGGTCGAAGGCGCACGCCTGGAAAGTGTGTATACACCAAAAGTGTATCGAGGGTTCGAATCCCTTCCTCTCTGCAGTGAAGTTTTACTTAATTAATTGTAAAAATTTTATATCTTTAAAACCTATTAACTAAATTTAAGTTTCATCAAAATGAAAAGATTATTCTCTACCCTTACTGTATCAGGGTTATTTGTATTAAGTACAAATGTTGCAAACGCAGCTGTAATGTTGCAAGAAAACGGCGAACAAGCTAAAGGATTTACACAAGTATTGAAAGAGCAATTTATCCAAGGGGGTGCAGCCTTCATGGGAATTGTACTTTTATGTTTAATCTTAGGACTAGCAGTAGCTATTGAAAGAATTATTTTCTTAAACCTTTCAACTACGAATACTGCTAAATTAAGAGACGATGTGGAAGAAGCGTTAAAATCTGGTGGTGTTGAAGCTGCAAAAGAACTTTGTAGAAATACAAAAGGACCTGTTGCTTCTATCTATTACCAAGGTTTAGACAGATTGAACGAAGGAGTTGAGGCTGCTGAAAAAGCTGTTGTAGCTTACGGAGGTGTTCAAATGGGACAGCTTGAGAAAAACGTTTCATGGCTATCATTATTTATCGCAATTGCACCGATGCTTGGGTTCATGGGAACTGTAATCGGTATGATTCAAGCATTCCAAAAGATTGCTGCTGTAGGTAACTTATCAGCATCTCTTATTGCAGGTGATATTCAGGTAGCACTTTTAACAACAGTATTCGGACTTATTACAGCGATTATTCTTCAGATTTTCTACAACTATATTATCGCTAAAATCGATAGTATCATTAACGATATGGAGGATTCTTCAATCGCATTAATCGATCTACTTGTAGATACTAAAAAGTAATAGCTACTAACGTCCAAAAAAAACTGTTATGCATAAATATTTAAAAATAGCATTGATTGTAATCGGTGTATTGGGTGCCATTCTGTGGACTCAGTTACCTGATTCAGATATGCCAGCTTCACAGGCTGTAAATAGTGGTGCACTCAACGCGATGTTAGTGATCACTTATATCTTAATTGGAATAGCAGCTGCTGTCAGCTTCTTTTTCACATTAAAAAAAGTATTTTCTAAATCCTCTAATACAAAGAGAACTCTAATTTCTTTAGGTGCTATCTTATTAGTAGTAATCATTTCATACGCAACAGCGTCTGATTCTGATGTTACTGTAGTATCTGGAGTAGAGGCTGACCCTTCTACTGTTAAGAATATTGGAATGGGACTCAATGTATTTTACATTTTAACATCCATTGCGGTGGTGTTAATGGTAGTACCTAGTATTAAGAAACTCTTAAAAAAATAATTTACTATGGCTAGAAGAGGTGGAGCACCAGAAGTTAACGCCGGTTCGATGGCGGATATAGCATTCTTGCTCTTGATCTTTTTCTTGGTAACTACTACCATTGAAACGGATGCAGGACTCGATAGAATGTTACCTCCGATTGAACCGCCCGATAGCGATGTGGTGATTAAAGAGAAAAACATATTCATGGTAAACGTGAATAAAGAAGGTAAAATATTTGCCGACGATCAGATTGTTTCAATTCAGGATCTAAGAGAACGCGCTAAGGATTTCTTGGATAACGGTGGAGATGGTACTTGTAGTTACTGTAAAGGAGCTAAGAACTCATCATCTTCTGATAATCCAACTAAGGCGATTATTTCTCTAAAGAACGATAGAGAAACTAAATACGGAATCTATATCACTGTTCAGAATGAAATTGTAGGAGCCTACAACGAACTTCGTAACAGAGAAGCTCAACGTTTGTACAAACAAGACTTTACAGCTTTAGAAGCCGCTTATTTAAATCCAGAAACGGATGCTAGTTTAAAAGATGAACTAAAAGAGAAAGTAAAGAC
>DAIRFL010000315.1:0-1202 GCA_036795105.1 Flavobacteriaceae bacterium
GCACCAACACCTACAAACATTTCTACAAAATCAGAACCGGATAGAGAAAAGAAAGGCACCTTCGCTTCACCAGCTACAGCCTTTGCTAAAAGAGTTTTACCAGTACCTGGAGGGCCTACAAGTAAGGCTCCTTTTGGAATTTTACCACCGAGAGAGGTATATTTTTTTGGATTCTTAAGAAATTCAACGATTTCTTCAACTTCTTCTTTTGCTCCTTCTAAACCGGCAACATCCTTAAACGATGTTCTAGTATCCGTTTTTTCATCGAAGAGTTTAGCCTTTGATTTACCGATATTGAAGATTTGACCTCCTCCACCAGCACCGCCACCGGCCATACGTCTCATGATAAAGATCCATACGACAATCAGTAGGGCAAAGGGTAAAATAGTTAGAATAAGATCTCCAAAAACATTGGATTCTACTTCAAAAACAACTTCAGTCTCAAGATTGTTTTCTTGAATTACTTCATTGATTGCATTTTCAAAGTTCTGTAAATCACCAAAATTTAACTCATATGCAGCAGTGAGGTTTGATGGAACAAAGACGGAACCATCCCTTCCTTGAGAGTGAATTTCCTTGTCAAAAGCTTCCTCGTTCAGGTATACTTTTGCTTGTTTAACATTGCTTACAATTACGACCTTAGAGACATCACCATCTCTTAAAAAGCGCTGTAATTCATAGGTTGAAGTCTTTTGAACGTTTGAAAACGCATCGTTTCCAAATATTTGAAGACCTAGTAATCCAACTACCACTACAGTGTAGATCCACCAGATATTAAACTTCGGTTTTTTATTAATAGGTTTTTTATTAGTGCTCATAGATTTTTTTTAAAGATTAAGCCTGACTTATTTGTGTGACTTTTGCGTCCCCCCATAGGCTTTCGATATCGTAGTACTCTCTAGTTGATTTTTGAAAAACGTGTACGACTACATTTACATAGTCTAAGAGTACCCATTCTCCGTTTTCAGAACCTTCAACGTGCCAGGGCTTATCTTTAAGGGTTTTGCTTACGAGTTTTTGTATTGAGTTTACAATGGCATTTACATGAGTATTTGAGGTTCCATTGCAGATGATAAAATAGTCACAAACTGTGTTTTCAATTCCTCTCAAATCAAGGAGATTTATCTCCAATCCTTTCACTTCTTCAATACCTTCGATGATTTTAGTAATCAAATCATCACTCTTGATTTTTCCTTTTTGCA
>DAIRFL010000090.1:0-7899 GCA_036795105.1 Flavobacteriaceae bacterium
TTCCAAAATAAGCAGCAACCAATACTGCAAAAACCGATGCAATACGCGCATACCACAATTCTTCTTTCTCAGTAAGATTAGGCTTTACAACTTTCTTGATCAAGTCGTGAGAAACAGCTGAAGAAATCACTAGTAGTAATCCAGCTGCAGTAGAAAGCGCTGCAGCAAGTCCACCTGCTGCAACAAGAGCGATTACCCATGCTGGAAGATTCGCGATTTCAGGGTTAGCAAGCACCATAATATCCCGATCCACTGTGAGTTCGTTGATTTGAGCATCACCGACATATTGAATTACTCCATCCTTGTTTTTATCTTCAAATTGTAGCAAGCCTGTTTCCTCCCAATTACTAAACCAAGAAGGCATTTCACTATAGGCTTGTTCACTTACGGTGTTGATTAAATTGATTCTAGAAAAGACTGCAACTGCTGGAGCTGTAGTGTATAATATCGCTATTAATAAGAGTGCTATTCCAGCTGATTTTCTAGCATCTTTAACGCGTTTTACGGTAAAGAATCGAACTATCACATGAGGCAATCCAGCAGTTCCAACCATCAAGGCTAAACTAATTGCGAAGACATCGATCATCGATTTACTCCCGGAAGTATATTCGTGAAATCCGAGCTCAGTTGAAAGACCGTCTAAAGCATCTAAAAGATAGGTTCCATTGTCCAATGTAGCTCCCATACCTAACTGAGGAATTACATTCCCAGTCATTTGAAATGAAATAAAAATGGCTGGAACCATAAAGGCAAAAATAAGAACACAGTACTGAGCTACTTGAGTATAGGTAATCCCCTTCATTCCACCCATCACGGCATAAAATAAAACGATAATCATTCCGATAATCACCCCTGTGGTGATATCTACCTGAAGAAACCTAGAGAAAACGACTCCTACTCCTCTCATTTGTCCTGAGACATAGGTAAAAGAAACAAGCAAGGTACACACTACCGCAACAATCCTTGCCGTCTTTGAATAATAGCGATCTCCAATAAAGTCGGGAACGGTGAATTTGCCGAATTTTCTAAGATAAGGCGCTAAGAGTAATGCGAGTAAGACATAACCTCCGGTCCAACCCATTAGATAAACAGAACCGTCGTATCCCATAAATGAAATCAGTCCTGCCATCGAAATAAAGGAAGCCGCTGACATCCAATCGGCTGCAGTTGCCATTCCATTAGCCCATGGAGATACTCCTCCTCCTGCGACGTAAAATTCTTTTGTTGATTTTGCTTTTGACCAAATAGCGATTCCAATATAGATCGAAAAGGTCAAGCCCACCATAATATAAGTCCATACTTGTACGCTCATAAGTTACTACTTGATTGTTTGTAGTTTATTAGTTAATCTCAATTGGATTGTAGTGGATTATTCTTCTGAATCTTCATATCCGAACTTGTGATCCAAACGATTCATCAGTCTCATATAGACAAAGATGAGAATTACAAAGACATAGATGGATCCTTGTTGTGCAAACCAAAATCCAAGTTTAAATCCCATGATTTGAATTTGGTCCAGCTCATCTTTGAGCAAGATTCCAAAACCAAAGGAAACCGTAAACCAAATTGCGAGAAGAACAAAAAGGTATTTGAGGTTTTGTTTCCAGTATAAAATGTGTTGTTCTTGTTTCATTGATTGAAAATTTGAACAACAAGATAGCAAAAAAAAATCCCCAATAAATGGGGATTCAATTTTATAGAGATTTTAGATAATTCAGGACATTGGTTTGGATCCGATCATTAATATTGCTCAAATCAGCTCGAACAAAGTCTTCTCCGGTGATATTCTCATAGAGTTCTATATAGCGCTCAGAGACAGTATCTATATACTCATCGCTCATAATTGGAAGTACTTGTCCTTCTAGACCCTGAAATCCATTAGAGATCAACCATTGACGTACAAATTCCTTAGAGAGCTGCTTTTGAGCCGCTCCTCTATCTTGACGCTCCTGATAACCATCGGCGTAGAAATACCTCGAAGAATCCGGAGTGTGAATCTCATCGATCAGTACAATCTCTCCAGATGTTGTCTTTCCAAATTCGTATTTGGTATCCACTAAAATTAATCCACGTTCTGCAGCTAATTCTGTACCTCTTTTAAATAAGGCTCTGGTGTATTTTTCAAGGACTTCGTAATCCTCTTTGGATACTATTCCTCTAGCGAGTATATCTTCTCTTGAAATATCCTCATCGTGATCTCCTTGTTCTGCTTTGGTCGCTGGAGTGATTATAGGCTCTGGAAAAGCATCGTTTTCTTTCATTCCCTCTGGCATAGGTACTCCACACAATAATCGTTTACCCGCCTTGTATTCACGAGCAGCGTGTCCAGACATATAGCCTCTTATCACCATTTCAACCTTAAAAGGTTCACAGGCATGCCCAACAGCAACATTAGGATCAGGAGTAGCAATCAGCCAATTGGGGACTAAATCCTGGGTCTGAGCCATCATTTTAGTAGCAATCTGATTGAGGATTTGTCCTTTGTAGGGAATTCCTTTAGGCATTACTACATCAAATGCGGAGAGACGATCTGTTGCAATCATCACTAATAAATCATTTTGAAGTGTATACACTTCCCTAACCTTTCCCTTGTATACGGATTGTTGTCCAGGGAATTCAAAATTCGTATCTGTAATTGTATGACTCATTAAAAATTATTTTGATGTTCAATATTAGAATAAGCATCGATGATTTTCTTAACCAATTTATGGCGAATCACATCTCTGTCATCCAAATGAACAATTGATATTCCTTTTAGATTGCTCAAAATTAACAAGACTTCTTTTAACCCAGAAATAACTCTTCTTGGTAAGTCAATTTGACCTGGGTCTCCAGTTATGATAAATTTTGCGTTTTTCCCCATACGAGTTAAAAACATCTTCATTTGTGCATGAGTGGTATTTTGAGCCTCATCTAAAATCACAAATGCATTATCAAGCGTTCTCCCTCTCATAAATGCCAAAGGAGCTATTTGAACTGTTCCATTTTCGATATAGCCTTCTAATTTCTCGGCTGGTATCATATCTCTAAGTGCATCGTAAAGAGGTTGCATATAGGGATCGAGCTTTTCTTTGAGGTCTCCTGGTAAAAAACCTAGATTTTCTCCAGCTTCTACCGCTGGTCTAGTGAGTATAATTCTTCGAACCTGTTTTTCCTTTAAAGCTTTAACCGCGAGTGCAACAGAGGTGTAAGTCTTTCCCGTTCCAGCAGGACCAATAGCAAATATTAAATCATTGTGTTTTGATGCCTCAACGATCTTGCGCTGATTTGGAGTCTTTGCTTTAATAACTCTCCCACTAACTCCGTGAACAATGGTTTCTCCCATATTTTCATAGGAATCCTCTTTAAAATCATCAGCTTCTCCATTTAATATATATTCTATTGCCTGATCGTCAATATGGTTGTATTTAGCTAAATGAGAAGTAAACTGTTCAATGATTTTTTCAAAAGCCAATAACTGATCATCGTCCCCATAGGCTTTGATATTAGACCCTCTAGCTACTATTTTAAGCTTAGGAAAATGATTTTTCAAATGAGTAACCAGTGCATTTTTCTCTCCAAAAAAATCTCTGGGATTGATATCGGTAAGTTCTATACTTAGTTCGTTCAAATAAAAGAGTTTTAAATTGTTATTTCACAAAAGTGTTTATGCTACTATTTTTAGTTAATTTTGTCTATAACAAACTTAATTAAAATTCTAATCAACCTCTTATAAATCTATTAACAGAATTGATGCCAATTATTACTCTAACAACCGATTTTGGAACTAAAGATCACTTTGTTGGTGCGTTAAAAGGGGCTATTTACTCTGAAATAGACAATATCCATATTGTTGATATCTCACATCAAATTACTCAGTTTAATATTCAAGAGTGTGCATATATCTTAAAAAACGCTTACAGGCATTATCCTAAGGGAAGTATTCATATTGTGGGAGTAGAATCTGAATTTACTCCAGAAAACAAGCACTTAGTGCTTCAGATAGACGGACATTTCTTTATCACTGCGAACAATGGAGTAATGAGTTTGATTTGTGATGAAATCAAAGCAGATAAAGTATACGAACTTCAACTGCCCAATGCTGTTCACAATAGTTTTCCCAGTCTTAACATCTTTGTAAAAGCTGCATGTCATATCGCAAGAGGAGGAACCCTAGATGTTATCGGCAAGCCTTTTAAAGAGCTAAAAGAATTAGTGGACTACAAAGCGAGAATATCAGATGACGGTAAAACGATTGAAGGTCATGTCATCTATATCGACAGCTACGGAAATATTGTGACCAATGTCAAAAAGCACCTATTTGAATCCTACAGAAATAGAAGGTCTTTTACTATTAATGCGCGTCATGCAAAAATCAATAAGATCCATAAAAATTACAGTGACCCTAAAATTCCAGAAGGAAAGCTACTGAGTATTTTTAATGATTCTGATTATTTAGAAATTGCAATTTATAAGAGTGATCGTCAATCGGGAGGTGCTTCTTCCCTACTTGGATTGGATTACAGAGATCGAATCACACTTGTATTTGATTAATCTAAACTTACAGACTTATAAACAATAAGGTGAACTACTGAATTTCCGTTCGAGAATTACAAATTTATTCTAAAAGATTCAAGAAAGCACATCAGTCTACAAATCAACAACTTAACTCCATATATCTTGAATGAAATCAAGCTTCTAAGTATATTTTCAAAAGGATGAGAGTGTTGATAAATTAGTTTCGCAAACTAGAACAATTAAAATATCTTTGTCTGTACACCATTAATTAACATTAGATGAAATTTATAGTATCAAGTTCTTATTTACTAAAGCAATTACAACTCTTAGGAGGTGTGATTAACAATTCGAATACCCTACCTATATTAGATAATTTTCTATTTGAACTAGATCAAAATAAACTGACCGTATCGGCTTCTGACTTAGAAACCACTATGACTTCAACTCTTGAAGTTGAATCAGAAGACAAGGGAAGTATAGCAGTTCCTGCTAGACTATTATTAGACACCCTTAAGACTTTTGCAGAACAACCTTTAACCTTTGTGGTGGAGGATAACAATACGGTTGAAATCAGTGCCAATAACGGAAAATACGCTGTAGCTTATGCAGATGGAAGTGAATTTCCGAATTCGATTTCACTCCCAAATCCAAGTAGTACTAAGATCGAAGGAGATATTTTAGCAAATGCAATTGCAAAAACAATTTTTGCTGCTGGAAATGATGATCTAAGACCAGTTATGAGTGGAGTGTTCTTCCAGATTAGTTCTGAGAACATCACCTTTGTAGCAACGGATGCTCACAAATTAGTTAAATACCAAAGAGACGATATTAGTGCCTCTGAGCTCGCTGAGTTCATCATGCCTAAAAAGCCATTAAACTTACTCAAGGGAATCCTTCAAGGATCTGAGAGTGAAGTATTAATTGAATACAACGACTCTAACGCCAAATTTAGTTTTGAGAACACCGAACTTATCTGTAGGCTCATCGATGGAAAATATCCAAATTACGAGGCGGTTATACCAAAAGAAAATCCTAATAAGTTAATGATTGACCGTGTTCAATTACTCAATTCAGTAAAGCGTGTTTCTATTTTCTCAAATAAAACTACCCATCAACTTCGATTGAAGATTGCGGGTGCTGAACTCAATATATCTGCTGAGGATGTAGATTACAGCAATAAGGCTGAAGAGCGTTTAAGCTGTGCTTATCAAGGAGATGATATTCAAATTGGATTTAATTCTAGATTCCTTGTGGAAATGCTCAATAGCCTAACTTCAGATGAAGTGAGCTTAGAAATGAGTTTACCAAATAGAGCGGGAATATTAAAACCTGTAGATGGATTGGATCCAGGAGAAGAAATTACCATGCTGGTAATGCCAGTTATGCTCAATAACTAACAACCAACCAAACAATGAAGAAGGTCCTAACAAGGACCTTTTTTTATTTCAAAAATTTGATACAAAAAGGATAATCAATGGGTTCTCCCTTCGAAGCTTTAAGTCCATTGATTATAGGAAAAGCGATTTCCAAAATGCAAATTGCAATAAGTCCCAATATACCAATCCCCAGTATAATTAACATTGCAGAGGCTATAGCATAAATCAACATACTGAGCTGAAAGTTAAAAATTGCCTTACCGTGCTCATCCATGTCGATAATTTTGTCTTTTTGAGTGAGCCAAATAACAAGAAAAACTAAAAAGCCACCAAAACCACTAACAAAATTAATGAGTTGGGTATAATGTGTAATCGCCAATAGGTTTTTGTCTTCTCTTAACATCATAAGTATAAGTTTATACTAAAAGTACAAAAAAATACAGTCATTACTTCAATTGATCGTTCAAGACTAGTATTCCATTTTTTTAAACTAATTTTGCAGGGTGCAAAACAATGATACTATTATCGCATTAGCTACTGCTCCAGGAACTGGAGCCATTGCTGTTATTAGACTTTCTGGACCCAATGCAATCAGTGTTGTAAGCGATTGTTTTGAGTCTGTGAGTGATAAGGTACTTATCGACCAAAAAAGCCATAGCGTACATTTAGGACATATTAAAGATGGAGCTCATATTGTAGATCAATCACTAGTGAGCATTTTTAAAGGACCTAATTCTTATACAGGTGAAGACGTAGCTGAGATTTCTTGTCACGGCTCTACCTATATTCAGCAGCGTATTATTCAACTCTTTTTAAAGAGAGGTGTTCGAGCTGCTCAGGGTGGTGAATTCACCATGAGAGCCTTTTTAAACGGAAAAATGGACCTCAGTCAGGCAGAAGCTGTTGGGGATTTAATCGCCAGTGAAAATGAGGCGTCGCATCAGTTGGCACTCCAACAGATGAGAGGTGGTTTTAGTTCAGAGATAAAAAAACTGAGAGAACAGCTCTTAAATTTTGCTTCACTGATCGAACTTGAACTCGATTTTGCCGAAGAAGATGTTTCTTTTGCGGATCGCGATGAATTTAAAAACTTACTGAATACCATAACGGAAGTACTCAAAAAACTCATCGATTCATTTGCTCTTGGTAATGTAATTAAAAATGGGGTTCCAGTTGCTATTGTAGGTGCTCCTAATGTAGGTAAGTCTACTCTTCTAAACGCACTCTTAAACGAAGAACGCGCCATTGTTTCCAATATAGCAGGAACCACTAGAGATACCATTGAAGATGAGATCTCCATTGGAGGAATTGGCTTTAGATTTATCGATACCGCTGGTATTAGAGCCACAGAGGACCATATAGAAAAGATTGGAATTCAAAAGACTTTTGAAAAGATTGGCCAGGCCAAACTCATCCTCTATTTAGTGGATTCTCTCGCCTGTATGAAAGACGATCAGTTAGCAAAGCAGGATGAGCTAGAGATCCTTAAAATCGAAAAGGAACACCCCAAAAAACACCTCATTGTACTCGGAAACAAGGTTGATCAACTTTCAGAGAAAGATCAAAAACACCTAAAAACTCTGATTCCTCAATTACAGTTCATCGCCGCAAAAACTGGAGAGGGAGTAGAAAAACTCAAAGAATCCTTTATCGAAGGAGTACAAACTGGAGCAATTACCAATAATGATACGGTAATTACTAATAGCAGGCATTATGATTCACTGATTAAAGCGCTAGAGGAAATCGATAAGGTAAAAGAAGGACTTGCAGAAGAACTACCTTCTGACTTACTCGCTATAGATATTCGTCAAGCACTGTATCACTTTGGTGAAATCACAGGTGAAATAAGTTCTGATGAGCTTCTCGGAAATATTTTTGCGAACTTCTGTATCGGTAAATAATACTTTTGTAAAACAATCCCCAGTTTAATTCAGCATTTGTTATTTCAATTGTTCAATCATGTTTTGAGTTAATGTTGAGATAATTCAACTTGAAGCTATGTATTGCTGTTATTCAAGCTCAAATT
>DAIRFL010000091.1:0-7796 GCA_036795105.1 Flavobacteriaceae bacterium
ATTGATTCCAATAAAACTTCCTCAAGAAAAGAATTCAATTGATTAGGAGAATTTTGATATCGATAGTATATTTATCTTTTGACCTATGATCGATTTAAAAGACTATAATCCCAAAGAAAACATCCTGATTAAGGGAGCTAGATTGCACAATCTCAAGAATTTAGATGTAGCTATTCCTAGGAATGAACTCGTGGTAATAACGGGATTATCAGGTTCTGGAAAATCCTCATTGGCTTTTGATACCCTCTATGCAGAAGGACAGCGACGCTATATTGAGAGCTTATCTTCCTATTCGAGACAGTTTCTCGGAAAATTAGACAAACCACTGGTCGATAGTATTCAGGGAATAGCTCCCGCGATTGCCATTGAACAAAAGGTCAACACCAACAACCCCAGATCTACTGTAGGTACTTCGACAGAGATTTACGATTATCTCAAACTGCTTTATTCGAGAATCGGTAAGACTTATTCTCCTATCAGCGGTGCTGAAGTTAAGAAGCACAGTGTTCAAGATGTTTTAGATCACATTCTATCACACCAGCAGCGAACAAAACTCCTCTTACTGGCTCCAAGAGCAGTTACCGACAAAAAACAACCTTCAAAGACAATTGATTTATTAGTTAAACAAGGCTACGCTCGAATTTACACGAATGGATCTGTTTTAAAGATCAGTGATGGATTAGATCAAATCCCACATAGCTTTGAATTAGTTGTCGATCGTATTGTAGTCGCAGATGATGAAGACTTTATAAACCGATTAAAGAACACCATTGAACTCGCTTTTTTTGAAGGTAAGGGTACGCTTAGAGTCTTAAATCTCAGTAGTGATGAATCTTGTGAATTCAACAATAAATTTGAAATCGATCAAATGAGTTTTACCGAACCTAATACTCATTTTTTTAGCTTTAACAACCCTTATGGGGCCTGCCCTGAATGCGAGGGTTATGGAGATATTGTTGGCATCGATCCAGATTTAGTCATCCCCAACACTAATCTTTCGATCTACGAAGAAGCTATTGCCCCTTGGAGGGGTAAAAGCATGAGGCGTTATCTCGATAAACTAATCGAGGTAGCTGCCCATTACGATCTTCCAATTCACAAGCCCTGGTGTGAACTGACAAAAGACCAAAGAGATTTAGTATGGAAAGGAGCCAAAGGGTTTACAGGTCTCAATCCTTTCTTTGCCAAACTTGAAAAAAAGAACTACAAGGTTCACAACAGAGTCATGCTCGCTCGCTTTAGAGGAAAAACGATCTGTCCAAAATGCAATGGAACAAAATTAAAAGAGGAGACCTCTTATGTGAAAGTAGGCGGAGCAACGATTCAAGAATTAGTCGTGATGCCAATTGATGAGCTCGCTGTCTTTTTTGAACATTTAAAATTGAGTAGCTATGACCAACAGGTCGCCAAGAGAATTCTCATCGAAATAAATTCAAGGATTCGTTATTTACTCAAGGTAGGACTCCCCTATTTGAATCTCAATAGAAAATCTAATTCACTCTCTGGAGGAGAGAGTCAACGGATCAACCTGGCTACCTCCTTGGGAAGTTCCCTCGTAGGCTCTATGTACATTTTAGATGAACCCAGTATAGGATTACATCCAAAAGACACTGAAAACCTCATAGAGGTTCTCAAATCCCTAAAGGCCTTAGGGAATACCGTAATCGTAGTTGAACACGATGAAGACATCATTAGGGCAGCTGATTTGATTATCGATATAGGTCCTGAGGCAGGGACTCAGGGGGGATCTCTCGTAGCTTATGGAACCCTTAAGCAACTCTTAGCTTCTAATAGTTTAACCGCACAATACCTCAATGAAAGCTTACAAATTCCGCTACCTTCCAAAAGAAGGACTTCTAAGGACTATATAGAACTCAAAGGAGGTAGAGAACACAACTTAAAGAATATCGACTTAAAGATTCCGCTTAAATCACTCACTGCTATAAGCGGTGTTTCTGGAAGCGGAAAGAGTACCTTAGTTAAAAACCTTATCTATCCTATGGTCGTTAAAGAACTCGGTGGTTATGGACAAAAGATAGGTCAACACACTTCGTATAAACTACAGTCGAAAGATTTAAAAGAGGTTGAATTCATCGATCAAAATCCAATTGGCAAATCCTCTAGATCAAATCCTGTTACCTATATCAAAGCCTATGACGATATCAGGAGTCTCTTTTCAAAACAACCGCTGAGTAAAGTCAGAGCATACCAACCCAAACACTTTTCGTTTAATGTAGATGGGGGTCGTTGTGATAAATGCAAAGGAGAAGGAGAAATTACCGTTGAAATGCAATTTATGGCGGACATACACATTGAATGCGATGTCTGTAAAGGAAAGCGTTTTAAAAAGGAGGTTTTAGAAGTCAAATTTCAAGAAAAGAACATCAATGATATCCTACATATGACCGTTAGTGATGCTCTCGACTTCTTTAAAAGTCACAGCCAAACAAAGCTTGCTAAAAAACTGCAACCCTTAGAAGATGTAGGATTGGGTTATGTAGCACTTGGACAAGCATCCTCTACACTTTCTGGTGGAGAAGCACAACGAATTAAACTTGCTTCCTTCTTACTCAAGGGGTCCAAAGACAATCACACCCTCTTTATTTTTGATGAACCGACTACTGGTTTGCATTTTCACGATATCGCTAAACTATTAGCTTCCTTTAACGCACTGCTTGAAAACGGTCATTCAATACTACTGATTGAACACAATATAGAAATGCTTAAAAGCGCTGATTATTTAATTGATCTAGGACTAGAAGGTGGGGATAAAGGAGGTGCTCTTATCGCTTGTGGAACTCCAGAAGAAGTCGCTTCAAACAAAGACTCCTACACTGCTCAATACCTGAGAGAAAAACTACACTAAGCTCTTCTGAGCAGCTTGTCGATCAGTTGATTGATACTCGTAGATAAGTTGATCTTATAACAAATTCCGAGGTAAACAAAAAGACTGACAAAACTCTTAATGATTATATCGAGGTAAAGGTTTTCAACACTACTCATATTGGTAACTGCAAAATAGATTCCTATGGATAGTACAAGAACCACTATCGTTTTAGATGAATAAGGCTGAATTTTATAATTGACCACCACCAGTACGAGCTTTAAAAGGTTGTATATCAACAGCGCTGCTAAAGAAGCGTAAGCTGCTCCAAGAATCCCATATACAGGTAATAGCCACATATTAAAAAGGATGGTTAGAACTGCTAATACAACTCCAAATCCCAAGACATAGGCGTAAAAGGGTGAATTGTTAATAATCGCATTGTTGATACCAAGACTAGCGTCTATAAACTTGGCAATTCCCAAGAGATATACCACAAAGATCGCCTGAGAATAAGCCTCTGGAATTAATTGATAAAGATTGTCGATATTGACAAGAAGTAAGATCAAAACCAAAGCGGTAACGATACTTAAATTAAGGCTGCTTTTCTTATAGAGGACAGAGAGTCCCTTAAAATCCTTAGCTGCAATTAATTGGGCGGTGATCGGAAGCGTAATTTGATGCATGGCTCTAAAAGGAACAGCCACCAGCGTTGCAATAAATACTGCCACCGTATAATAAGCCACCTGATCGAGGTCCAAGTACATATTAATCATAATTTTGTCCACTTCTAAGATCACTAAGGCTGCTGCAGACCCCATTAACATCACTAGGGCATAAACCAGATGAGCTCTTTTAAAGTTGCTCAATTTTACGGACCAATGTATGCTAGTCACCCTTAAACTATAGACCGCCATCAAAAGCATTCGAAGACCGTAAATAACAATTAGAAGAACTAAAAAGCTGTTAAAATCAAGCCAGTCAAAAGAGAGTGCTAAAAGCCCCAAAGCGATTAAGAGTCGGTGTAATACCTCTTTTGCGAAATTCCCCATCACCGATTTCAATTGAGATCTACTCAGCGCATAGAAGTATTCAAAAAAAGCCATAAATACAGCTATAAAATATACATCCCAGAGAAAATAAGGAGTTAATGTGGAGTCGCTTTGTATAAATCTCAGTAGTGAATCTTGAAAAAAGAAGAGCACAAGCCCAAATACAAAACTCAAAACTAGTGGAATTAAGAGTGACAAGGTCATGAGCTTCGCTTGCTCAATTCCTGAGTATTTTGGATAAAAACGTATCAGCATTTGATGTGAACCAAATAGGATAAACGGAGCTCCTACAGTAGCTATTGAGAGTAATAAGGCTACTATTCCGTAATCAGAAGCAGATAAAAAATGAGTGTAAAATACCAGGGTATTTAATGCCCCAATAGCAAATCCTATATAGGTGCTCAGCGTGTTTTTAACCGATTGTTGTATTACAATTCCCATAGGACTTTTGACATTTTTTCAGCTAAAGATCTTCTGTGATACGCATTTATTCCACTAGAATCAATGGTCAATTGACCTTTCTTATAAAGCCTATAATAGGTTAATATATCACTTTTTAGTGAATTTATATCATCAAAAGTATAGGTGGTACCTGCTTTGGTGTCTAACAGTATCAAATCTACATCCCAAGATTCTGGGCCAATCGCTATGATGGGTCGATTAGCTGAGAGGTATTCAAATAATTTTCCTGGTATTATTTGGGCAACTTTGGGATCAAAGCTCTCCAAGAGAAGCAATAACTGAGATTTTCGCTGATAGTCTATTGCTTTGTTATGAGGTACATATCCTACATTTTCGCACTGATTACGGAATGTGTAGTCTGCTAGTTGATCGATTATTGATCGATCTGTTTTACCTACAAACACCAACTTTAAATCGTCTTTAAACCCCGATACTTCCTCGCAGAGCTCTTCTAATGCCCTCCAAAGAATTTTTGGATTGCGCTCAGAGAGCAAACTGCCGATATGGGTAATGCTAAAATGAGTGTCGAGTCTTGGTTCAGTTGGAAGCTCTGTGTCATATCCGTTGGTAATTAAGTAAACTGGACTTTGGGTAATTGACTCAAAAGCCATTTTAGTAGAAGGACTCGTCACACTGATCGCATCAGCTGATCGAAGCACTTTTGATTCCAGCTTCTTGTGTTTATTCAAAGCCAAAGGAGTCATATACAACTTATCTTGATAGTGAATACTCGTCCAAGGGTCTCTAAAATCAGCAATCCACTTTAAGGACAATTCTCTTTTTAATCCCATTCCGATTAGGTGTAAGGAATGTGGTGGACCGGTGGTAATCACCGTATCAATACCCTCCTCGGTTAGCACTGACTTTAAATAAGTTATCGAAGGCTTAACCCATGATTTACGTGCATCTGGGATAAAGAAATTACCTCGAACAAATAACATTAGTTTTGATAGTAGGGACTTATTCTCAGTTCCAAGCACACCGGAACTCATATTGTCTGTATTCTTCTTAGAGAGTAAAGAAGCCCATCGATAGGGTTCTTTAATCGGTTGACTGTATATCTTTAAATCCTCTGGAAGTTCATTTAACAAAGAATCGTCCTTAAGAGGATAATGTGGATTTGAAGGTATATAAAGTATTGGTTCAATATCGAACTGTTTAAAATACGTTACAAACTTTAACCAACGCTGTACTCCAGGTCCACCTGCAGGTGGCCAATAATAAAGGATGAGGAGTACTTTTTTCATTTAATTCTTATTCGTTCTTATAAGCTCTATAGGAAGTAAACCCTATCAATATCAATAGTAGCGCAAAACTCAATAATTGTATGATCCCTCCTGTTTTAACTACTTGAGGTTCAAATTTAAATTCAATACTGTGAGTTCCCTTTGGAACAAAGAGCCCTCTTAGTGCAAAATCCACTCGGTAATGTGGCACTATAGTTCCATCGATATAGGCATTCCATCCATTTTTGTAATAGAGTTCTGAAAAGACTGCAAAACCATCGTCTGGATTCGAACTAGTATATTTTAAATGATTAGCAGTGTAAGAGTCTAACTCAATAATCGCTTGCTCTGTTCTTGAAAATACAGATGGTAGGCTAGAATCGATCTCCTCTTTTACGGCTATTGCTTCGTTTCTAGTGGAAGTCGCACCCAATCGAGTCATGATATAGTCTTGAGAATCAAAGCTGCTCAAGGCCTGAACAAACCATGCATTTCCATTGTTTTCCTCGTTGACAATCAGGCTTTGTTCCCCTTTTTCATCCCTTTGGATCACGTATTTTACATTGAGCATATGTAGCGGCTCCCATGATTCTCTTGCGATATGATATTCGAATAGTTCATTGATCACTCTCGGCTTTGCTGCGTGATAGCCTCCAATTGAATTGTGAAAATATGAAGTTCTAGCTCCATTGAGCCCCTCTGAATAGTCGAATACCCTGTAATGAGAAGTATCCTGAGCTATTTGTTTATCAATTTCTGTCGCTTCAAAGGGTCTGCTCATTTTAATGGAAGACACAAAATTATCACTGTTTAGATAGCGTTTTGCTACTCCTCCTAGATCGAGAATAATCAAAATTCCTAAGGCGAGGTAAAAGTAATTAGTGTTAAATCGTTTCTTGGTATAGGCCCATAAAAGAGTCGCTGATAGCATTACATACACTAATGATCGAAACAAATCACTCTGATATACAGACTTTCGGTCTGCGATGAGCATTTCAACAAAATCATCTCCGTAATTATATCTGAAATAAGCATCCATTCCACCCTCAAAATCAACGAAAAAACTGAGACCGTACAAGACTACTCCAAAAGAAATAAATCCTAGTACAATTTTCTGTAAGAGTTTTATTTTATAAGCGTCGTCAGAATCATTTAAAAATGATTTTAAGCCCAAGAATGCAAATACAGGAATGGTTATCTCCGCTAATATTTGAGCAGAAGATACCGCTCTAAACTTATCGTATAGCGGAACATAATCAATCATCAAATTAGTGAGCAAATCAAAGTTCTTACCCCATGAAAGTGCAATTGAGAGTGCAGTACCTATCAGTAATGGCAATCGATAACGCCCTTTGTAAAAGAAGAGCGCCAACACAAAGAAAAACACAATGATTGCTCCTAAATAAGCAGGCCCGGCTACAATTGGTTGATCACCCCAATACAATGGTGCTTGTTCGATAAATTGTTTGACCGCTTGATAAGGTACGCCCTGCTTGTTTAAATAGTTAAACAAATTTGAATCTTCAGTTAACTGCTCGGACCCAGATCCTCCTACTAATCGAGGAACAAATAAATTTAGACTTTCGAAAAGACCATAGGAGTACTCTGTGATATAGTCGTAATCTAAGCCAGTACTTGGCTGTATAGGATTTCCTTCTGGATCAATACTGAGCTCTGAGGCTCCCCTGGTACTCCAGGAAGAATATTCAGAAGTGGCTAATATCGATGTGGCATTCGTACTGATTCCGATTACAACTGCTCCTAATAAAATTCCTATTTGAGTGAAAAAGGGCTTTAACTCCCCTTCTTTATAGGCCCTAAACAAGAATGTAATCCCTAGAACAATACAGAACAGCATAAAGTAATAGGTCATTTGATAGTGATTAGCCACTAATTCTAATCCCATCGCAATAGCGGTGAGGGTAGCTCCTATCCAATACTTCTTTCTAAAAGTAAGTACCATTCCAGAAAATAGCAGGGGTAAATAAGCGATCGCATGAGCTTTTGCATTGTGCCCCACAGAGAGCACTACCAAGAAATAAGTCGACAAGCCAAAACCTAGGGCTCCCAGAACAGCTAATCGATACTCTAGTTTAAGGCTCAACATCAGAACGTAAAAGCTGAGAAATAGCAAAAACAGATAATCTGCAGGTCTAGGTAAAAATCTAAGTGTTGAGTCCAAGTCTTTTATAAAGTGATAGGGATATCGAGCACCTAATTGATAGGTAGGCA
>DAIRFL010000092.1:0-7753 GCA_036795105.1 Flavobacteriaceae bacterium
CTAAATAGAGTGTTGACTTAGCTATTTAACATTTTCTTGGAACAATATTTGTGGTATTATAATTAATTTTAATAGAATAACTTATAATTAGTTATTCCAAACCTAAATTTTACATCATGAAAACAACTCTATTACAGCGTTCCACCAAATCGATCAAGAGCTTTTTCATTGTATTTGCACTTCTATGCACTCCTTTTATTCAAGCACAATCTTTGTCAGATCAAGAAGCTTTTGTTGAATTTAGAGGTACTATTGTAGATAGCAAATCAAAACAACCTTTGTTATTCGCAACAATTACTATTGAGGGGACTAATGCTAGTTCTATCAGTAATAATGCTGGTGAATATCTCATTAAAATTCCCAAAAGTCTTACAGGCGGTAATCTAAAAATTCAATACGTAGGATATCAAACGACGATTATTCCTATCGCTTCATTGAAAAACAACAACACTATTTCACTTACTACTTCAGAAGTAGAATTAAGTGAAGTCAATGTCGTCGCACCTAGAAATCCCGCTCAATTAGTACTCGATGTTATGGCTAATAAGGGTGAGAATTACTTTGATGATTCTAAGTATATGACTGCCTTTTACCGAGAACAAATCAAGAGAAGAAACAGGAATATCGCTCTAGCAGAAGCTGTAGTAAATGTGTTGAAACGCCCGTATAACAGTGATGTAAACGATGCTATTTCAATTGTAAAAGCTAGAAAGAGTACCGATTATAGCCCAAGAGACACCTTGGCTATGAAATTCCAAGGGGGACCCTATAATGCCTTGTATCTCGATATTATGAAATACAGTGATTTTATCTTTTCCGACGAACTCATCAATCAGTACGATTTCAGTTTTAACGGTTCTACCAGAATTAACAATAAGTTGATTTATATCGTTCATTTTGAACCAAAAGATACCACTAGAGAGCAACTCTACACAGGTAATTTATACATAGATATCGAAGATAAATTACTTACCAATGCCATTTTTGCTCTTAAAATAACCAATAAAGAAAGTGCTGCACGACTATTTGTGAAGAGAAAACCTAGAGATGCCTTCGTTTATCCAACGGAAGTCCTTTACAAGGTTGATTACCGAGAAAAGAACGATAAATGGTACTATGGATATAGCAATATTCAAATGACTATTAAGGTAGAATGGGAGAAAAGATTATTTAATTCCTTATATTCGATGCATGCAGAGATGGCTGTTACTGACTGGACGGAACTCACTGAAAAACAACGAATCAGATATAGAGATCGCGTTCGAAGTAGCATTATCTTAGCTGAAGAAGCGGACGGATTTTCTGATCCTGAATTTTGGGGCGCCTATAATATTATAGAGCCTGACAAATCAATTCAAAATGCGATTAGAAAGATTAGACGTCAACTTAGAAGGTTAAATAAGGAATAAATTAAATGAACAAAAGAAGAGTATTTTTAGCTGGCCTATTGGGATTGAGTTCAACAACACTTTGGCCAAAAGTCCCTCAAATTACTCAAGAATCAAAACCCAAACTTATTGGGAAAAAATTAAAGCCAGGAGCGAAGATCAAATTGATTGCTCCTGGCTTTGCTATTGATCAGCACAAATTAGAGATCGCTATAGAAGGAATAACTCAAATGGGTTATCAGGTACTATACGACGAGACAATCCTCAACAATCACGGTTATTTTAGCAATGAAGATGAATTTAGGGCCTCTGAAATCAATGCGGCCTTTGCCAATCCAAATATCGATGCTATTATTTGTGCTCGAGGGGGGTATGGAAGTACTCGAATCTTAGATCAAATCGATTATAAGCTCATCGCCTCAAACCCCAAAGCTCTCGTTGGATTTAGTGATATCACAGCACTCTTAAATGCCATACATCAAAAAACTGGCCTCATCGGTTTTCACGGACCCGTAGGAAGTAGTTTAAACAACGATTACAGCCGAACAACTCTCAATCAACTGCTCAGTGCTAAGAAGGCTGCTAGGTATCTTAAAAGTCCTGTTGACATTCCTGAAGATCAGCTAGATAACAGCGAATATGAACGCTATACAATTTACCCAGGTACTGCTAGAGGGAAAGCTGTTGGTGGTAGTCTTACCTTGATGACTGCAATGATGGGAACTCCCTTTGAAATTGATTTTACTGACTCTATTGTTTTTATAGAAGACGTAGGAGAAAAACCCTATAGAATCGATCGAATGCTCACCCAATTACTAAGCAGTAAAAGTTTTAAAAACGCAGCTGGAATTGTATTTGGTGTATGTATTGGATGTGATGTTGAAGATTCCAGTAGAGGATTTCGATTAAAAGAAGTTGTAATGGATCGTATTAAACCACTGCAAATACCCGCTCTTTACGGTATGTCTTTTGGACATATCCCAGAGAATTTCACCATTCCTATTGGGGCACAAGTTTCCGTGGATACTACCAGCAGAACAATAGAACTATTAGAAAAAGTTGTGGCTTAATTAGCGACCTCACTAAAAAATGAAATACGGTACAGGCGGAGTTCTTCATCTTCGTAATCTCCGTCAAAATGAGCAGAAGCTTCAGCGATATCATCACTTTGAGCATCTAAGAAGTACTCGTGTAATTCTTCCTGCATATCTTCATCGAACATTTCGTCAATCCAGTATTGAATATTGAGTTTGGTTCCACTAAAGACAATTTGTTCCATTTCTTTCAATAACTCATCGTGCGTTAATCCTTTTGAAGAAGCGATATCATCAAGAGATAATTTGCGATCGACTGATTGAATTACAAATAGTTTTAATCCTGATTTAGCACCAGTAGTTTTAACCACAAAATCATCAGGCCTAATAATATCATTATCGACCACATACTTATCGATAAGAGCTAAAAATGGTCTCCCGTATTTTTTGGCCTTTCCTTCTCCTACTCCATAGATGGAACCTAGGTCGTCCATGCTTATCGGATATTTTAAAGCCATGTCTTCTAAGGAAGGATCTTGAAAAATCACAAAGGGAGGAACTCCTAGTTTAGCAGCCTCTTTCTTTCTCAAATCCTTGAGCATCGCAAATAAGGTCTTATCAGCTGTACCGAGTGAGTTTTTAGCAGCTTGAACTATTTTTTCGTCATTTTCCTCATTGTATTTGTGATCCTTCGTCATCATAAAGGAAGTCGGAGCAGCCAGAAAAGATTTTCCAGCTTTAGTGAGGTGTATCACACCGTATTGTTCAATTTCCTTTTTGAGTAAGCCTGCCACAATCGCTTGACGAATCAAGGCCATCCAGTAGGACTTATCGTGCTCACTTCCACATCCAAAAAAGGGTCTTTGGTTAGTCCTATGAGAGGAAATTAAGGCGTTCGACTTTCCGATGAGTACTTTTACAATTTCTTTTGACTTGAATTTTTCAGCGGTATCTCTGACGACCTCTAAGAGTTTTTTAAGTTCGTCTTTCGCTTCTACCTTTTCTTTTGGATTGCGGACATTGTCGTCCATATCAGCTCCTTCTCCACTCTTTTCATCAAACTCTTCTCCAAAGTAATGCAGTATGAACTTTCTCCTTGAAATAGAAGTTTCAGCATAGGCGACAATTTCTTGCAATAAGGCATTTCCTATTTCTTGTTCGGCTACGGGTTTACCCGACATGAACTTTTCTAACTTTTCAACATCCTTATAAGAGTAAAAAGCCAAACAATGTCCTTCACCGCCATCTCTACCTGCTCTACCAGTTTCCTGATAATAACTCTCAATACTCTTTGGGATATCGTGGTGAATCACAAAACGAACATCCGGTTTATCAATACCCATACCAAAAGCAATGGTAGCCACTACAACATCGACCTCTTCCATTAAGAACATATCTTGATACTTGGCTCTAGTCTTAGCGTCAAATCCAGCGTGATAAGGAACCGCACTAATTCCGTTGACCTGAAGTACCTGTGCGAGTTCTTCTACTTTTTTTCTACTCAAACAGTACACAATACCAGATTTACCTTCGTGCTTTTTGACAAAGCGTATGATATCAGACGCAACATTCTTGGTCTTTGTTCGAACCTCGTAATAAAGATTTGGTCTGTTAAAGGAAGTCTTGAAGATCTTGGCGTCTTGTATAGCCAAGTTTTTAACGATGTCTTCTTGAACTTTAGGGGTTGCTGTAGCAGTTAGCCCCATAATTGGTAAATCAGCTCTTAAACGGGCTATAATTGATTTTAAATTGCGGTATTCAGGCCTAAAGTCATGTCCCCATTCTGAAATACAATGAGCTTCATCGATAGCGACAAAAGACAGCGGCACCCCTTTTAAGAACTCTACGTATTCTTCTTTTGTAAGGGATTCTGGAGCTACATAAAGCAATTTGGTAATCCCATTTGTAATATCGTCTTTTACTGTTTTGATTTGGGTTTTGGTCAGTGATGAGTTCAATACATGTGCAACTCCATTTTCCTCAGAAACACCTCTGATGGCATCCACTTGGTTTTTCATCAGCGCAATAAGTGGCGAAACCACAATCGCTGTTCCCTCAGAAATTAGAGCAGGTAATTGATAACACAAAGACTTCCCTCCTCCTGTAGGCATAATAACAAAGGAGTGATTTCCATCTAAAACATTTTTAATAACTTCCTCTTGCTGCCCTTTGAATGTTTCAAACCCAAAGTACTGCTTCAAATGCTTTTCTAAATCGTTCGAAGTACTCATTTAAAAATTCTGTAGTCAGTAATTTTGCTATATCAATATAAGAAATTTTCGTTGAATTTAAATTATAAACCTATTTTTATACACTTTAAAGCTTGGATGAAACAAGAATGATTAATTTTGTGAGAAATTAGAACGAACGATTTGACTAAAAACAACACAATCTTAGAGCGAGCAAAGAGAACCTTTGAACTAGAGAGCAAAGCCATTGAAAACTTATCAGATTTACTTACTGATGATTTTAGCAAGGCTATTGATTGTATTTTATCCTCAAAGGGAAGAGTGGTAATCAGCGGAATCGGAAAAAGTGCTGCAATTGCGACCAAAATAGTTGCGACCTTGAATTCCACAGGAACTCCCTCCATCTTTATGCACGCAGCAGATGCTATTCACGGTGATTTGGGAACCATTCAAGATGAGGATGTGGTGATTTGTATCTCAAAAAGCGGTAATACTCCAGAGATTAAAGCGCTGGTTCCTCTATTAAAAAGAAGGTCAAATACCCTGATAGCGATTACTGGAAATCCAGAATCCTTTTTAGGAGTCAGTGCCGACTTTATTCTCAATACTTATGTGGCTCAAGAAGCCTGTCCAAACAACTTAGCTCCTACTACTTCTACGAGTACCCAACTCGCTATGGGAGATGCTCTAGCCGTTTGCTTGTTAGAACAAAGAGGTTTTAATGCAAGTGATTTTGCTAAGTATCATCCGGGCGGATCTCTTGGAAAGCAACTTTATTTAACCGCAGGTGATATCGCAAAAGACAATTTAAAGCCTCAGGTCGATAAAGATACCACTGTCAAAGAGGTCATCGTTGAAATTTCACAAAAAATGCTAGGAGTAAGTCCTGTGATGGATCAAGGAGAAGTTATAGGAGTGATTACCGATGGTGATATCAGAAGAATGTTAAATCAATTTGACGATATTAGCAACTTAAAAGCCAAGGACATTATGAGTGTTTCTCCAAAAACCATCCACTCAGCAACGCTTGCAGTAGAAGTGCTTTCACTGATGCAGAATCACAATATCA
Organism: Flavobacteriaceae bacterium; assembly: GCA_036795105.1. GTDB lineage: Bacteria > Bacteroidota > Bacteroidia > Flavobacteriales > Flavobacteriaceae > MAG-120531. The sequence goes on from DAIRFL010000092.1 coordinate 5,681, forward strand.
CTCAAGTCTTGGTAATCGATCAAAATAAATACAAAGGAGTAGTACACCTCCATAACCTCATAAAAGAAGGTATCGTATAATGAGTAAGAAGAAAGACGTAAATTCCATGTCATTTTTAGACCATTTGGAAGAACTCCGATGGCATTTAATCAGAGCAACTCTAGGAGTTGTAATTGTGGGTGTAGTTGCCTTTGTAATGAAAGGATTTATCTTTGATGTAGTCCTGCTTGGGCCTTATCACGGAGATTTTCCAACCTATCAATTGTTTTGTAGAATATCTCAATTCTTTGGGATTGACGACAGTTTTTGTATTAATGAACCCCTCTTTGAGATACAATCAAGAGAAATGGCAGGACAGTTTTCTGCCCACCTATGGACCTCTATCTGGGCTGGATTTATCGTAGGATTTCCGTATATCCTCTATGAACTTTGGAGTTTTATTGGACCTGGACTCTACGACAAAGAACGCTCTAATGCAAGGGGCTTTATATTTATAGCTTCCTTTTTGTTTTTTACTGGAGTTCTCTTTGGATATTATATCGTAGCGCCGCTTTCAGTTAATTTCCTAGGAAGTTATACTGTGAGTGATATGGTTCACAACGATATTGACCTACAGTCTTATATTTCTACAATCAGAACCTCAGTCATCGCTTCAGGACTCATCTTTGAGCTCCCTATTTTGATTTATTTCCTAACCAAAGTAGGATTGGTAACACCCGAAGCAATGAAGAAGTATAGAAAATTTGCAGTAGTAGCAGTATTTTTACTATCTGCTATTATTACCCCTCCAGATATTGCTAGTCAAATCATCGTCGCAGTTCCTATTTTAATACTCTATCAAATCAGTATTGGAATTTCGAGAATTGTTCTAAAAAGAGAAGAACGCAAAAACAAAAAGAATGAGTAATCCCGTACAAGAGTTTAACGACTATCGTTCAAAGATGAACGACAAGTTGATGGCTGAAAACAACAAAATAATTAAGCGTATCTTTAATCTCGATACGAATGCTTTTGCCAAAGGAGCCTTAGATGAAAAAACAAAAGAGCTCCTCGGACTTGTTTCTTCAGCTGTTCTTAGGTGTGATGACTGTGTTAAATACCATCTTGAAAAGTGCAAAGAAACTGGTGCTTCAAAAGAGGAAGTAATGGAAACTCTCAGTATTGCTACACTGATTGGTGGAACGATTGTAATACCCCACCTTAGAAGAGCATATGAATATTGGGAAGCCTTAGAAGAAAACGTTTAATATGATACTTAGAGCTGAAAATATTGTCAAATCCTACAGAGGTAGAACGGTTGTAAAAGGGATTTCTCTGGAAGTAAAACAGGGAGAAATCGTAGGGCTTTTAGGACCTAATGGAGCTGGTAAAACCACTTCCTTCTATATGATTGTAGGACTGATCAAACCAAATGGCGGATCCATTTACCTCAATGACAAAAACATCACCTCTTACCCAATGTTTAAGAGAGCTCAAAACGGAATAGGATATTTGGCTCAAGAAGCATCAGTCTTTAGAAAGTTAAGTGTAGAAGACAATATTATGAGTGTCCTTCAACTCACCGATTACAGCAAGGAAAAGCAAGAAGAGAAATTAGAATCCTTATTAGAAGAGTTTAGTCTCAATCACATTAGAACCAATAGAGGGGACTTACTCTCTGGTGGAGAACGTCGTCGTACTGAAATTGCAAGAGCTTTAGCTACAGATCCTAACTTTATTCTCTTAGACGAACCCTTTGCTGGGGTTGATCCCATTGCTGTAGAAGACATTCAACGTATTGTTGCTCAGCTCAAGAATAGAAATATCGGAATCCTGATCACTGACCACAATGTTCAAGAAACACTCGCAATTACAGAGCGTTCTTATTTGATGTTTGAAGGTGGGATTCTCAAATCGGGAACTCCAGCTGACTTGGCTAAGGATGAAATGGTTCGCAAAGTTTATTTAGGTCAAAACTTCGAACTAAGAGAAAAGAAAATTACCTTTTAGGCTTCTTCCAATTACCCATCAGGATGTAAGCAATTATAATAAGTGGAACAGCTGTCCATTTAAATGCCACCAACAGAACTACAG
>DAIRFL010000093.1:0-7719 GCA_036795105.1 Flavobacteriaceae bacterium
GAATAGTATAGATTAATTAGCTTTGTATTTTAATATGAAATAGAGTAACTTAAAAAAAATTTGAGCCTTTTATTCTTTAAATCAATTTTATGGCAAACAACAAACCCCTGCAAGTTGAGGAATTAGAAGCCGTCGTTATTCGGTTTGTAGGAGATTCTGGAGATGGTATGCAGCTCACAGGAACTCAATTCTCAGACACCTCAGCAATGTTCGGAAATGACATTGCAACTTTCCCAAACTATCCAGCAGAAATTCGAGCTCCTCAAGGGAGTTTATATGGCGTATCTGGGTTTCAAGTTCACATCGGAAGTGTTGAAGTAAACACTCCTGGTGACAACTTAGATCTTCTTGTCGCTATGAATCCTGCAGGATTAAAAACAAACCTTCATGCGGTTAAGCCGGGACACACTATTATTGCGGATATCGATTCTTTTAATAAAAAGAATTTAGAAAAAGCCCAATATGAATCCAATCCATTAGAAGATGGGAGCCTTGACAATTACAGAGTAATAGAAGTTAGTATGACTTCTCTTACTAAAGAGGCCCTTAAAGATGTCGAAGGATTGGACAACAAATCCATAACTCGTTCCAAAAATATGTTCGCATTAGGAATGGTGTATTGGATGTACAATCGCTCTACCGATTATACTATTGATTTCTTTAAAAAGAAATTTGCCAGTAAACCTCATATAATAGAAGCCAATACAAAGGTGCTAAATGCGGGTTATAATTACGCTGATACGCTGGAACTTATTCCTAATGCCTATAAGGTTGCTCCTGCTAAAATGGAAGATGGCACCTATAGAATTATTATGGGTAACACTGCAACTGCATGGGGATTCTTGGCGGCTGCTGAGAAATCGGGATTAGAACTCTTTTTAGGTTCCTATCCAATCACTCCAGCTTCTGATATCTTACACGAATTGGCAAAACATCGTCACTTTGGAGTAAAAACATTTCAAGCTGAAGATGAAATTGCTGGTATCGCTTCTACTATTGGTGCTTCATTCGCTGGTAAATTAGCTATTACAACCACTTCAGGTCCTGGACTTGCCCTCAAAGGAGAGGCATTAGGACTAGCAATGATGACAGAACTTCCAATGGTCGTAGTCGATGTTCAACGCGGAGGTCCTTCTACTGGATTACCAACTAAAACAGAACAATCTGATTTACTTCAAGCCATGTATGGTAGAAATGGAGAAAGCCCGGTTATTGTAATCGCTGCTAGTACTCCAGCTAATTGTTTTGATTATGCCTATATAGCTTCTAAGCTCACACTAGAACATATGACCCCGGTTATATTGCTCACCGATGGATATATCGCCAATGGTTCTGCACCATGGAAAATTCAATCAGTAGATGATATGGCTGATATCACTCATAAAATTGTTCCAGAAAACACTGAAGATTGGCATCCTTATTCGAGAGATGAAAAGACCCTTTCTAGGACTTGGGCAATACCAGGAACCAAAGGACTTGAACACCGCTTAGGGGGGCTTGAAAAAGACGCAGTAACAGGAGACGTTTCTTATGTTCCTGAAAACCACGAAGCGATGACTAAAACAAGGTCTGAAAAAATAAAAAGAGTAGAAGATGCGATACCTCTTCTCGAACCAAAATTCGCACAGGAGGGAACACTTCTTGTTGTGGGATGGGGAGGAACCTATGGAACAATTTATTCTGCGGTTAAAGAACTCGCTTCTTTAGGTCATGACACTATCGGATTTGCTCATTTTAACTATATCAATCCAATGCCAAAAAACACGGCTGAGGTGTTTAGTAGATTTAAAAAAATTGTGGTTTGCGAACTCAATAACGGTCAGTTTGCAAATATTCTAAAAATGAATTTTGACAATTATAAATTCGAACAGTTTAACAAAATTCAAGGATTGCCTTTTGGCAAATCAGAACTTGAAGAAGAATTTCTTAAACACATTTCATAACTATGGAAACAAACAACTATACCTATAAAGACTTTGCAAGTGACCAGGAAGTGAGATGGTGTCCTGGATGTGACGATTATGTAATTCTTCGTTCCATGCAAAAAGCACTCCCAGAGATAGGAGTTAAAAAAGAAGATATTGTATTCATATCGGGAATTGGATGTTCCTCTAGATTTCCTTACTATATGAACACCTATGGAATGCATTCCATTCACGGTAGAGCTCCTGCTATTGCTTCAGGAGTAAAGCTGGCAAATCCAGATCTCAGTGTTTGGGTCATTACCGGTGATGGAGATTCTATGGCAATTGGAGGAAACCACTTCATCCATGTACTGAGAAGAAATATCGACCTCAATGTGATTTTGTTTAACAATGAGATTTACGGTTTAACCAAAGGGCAATTTTCTCCAACATCATTAGTGGGACAAAAGACCAAGTCCTCTCCTTATGGAAACGAACAACCTCCATTTTTAGCTGGGGAACTAGCTCTTGGAGCTCAGGCCCGATTCTTTGCGCGTATCGCTGGAAACAGTCCAAAGGAAATGGGACAAATCTTCGTACAAGCAGAAGAGTTTAAAGGAACTTCACTTATTGAAGTGCTTCAAAACTGTGTCATTTTTAACGATGGATGCTTCTCCGGAATTACCGATAAAAAAGTAAAAGAAGACAAACAGTTGTTTGTCGAACATGGCAAGCCAATGATCTTTGGAAAAGAAAAAGACAAGGGGCTTGTTCTCAACGGTCTTAAATTAGAAGTAGTCACTATTGGAGAAAATGGAGTTAGTGAATCCGATATTTTGGTTCACGATGCCAAATTAAAAGATCCTACGCTTCATCAGATGTTAGTGAGAATGAGCTATCCAACTGTTACTGGGATTATCAGAGCAGTAGATGATGCTACTCTTGAAGAACGAATTGAAGAAGTAACTGCGCAAGTAAAGGCCAACTCCAAATTTAAAAAAGTGGATGATCTGTTCTTTGCAGGTGAAACTTACCAAGTAAAATAAAGCTTATGGGAATTGAAGCAATTTTAGTTTTTCTTATAGCGGGAATCGTATTAGTAGCAGGTGCAAACCTGCTTTCTAATGCAGTTTCTCCAAAATCAGACAACAGTCAAAAAAGAGACCCCTACGAAAGTGGGATGGAAACGATAGGACCTACCTGGGTACAGTTTAAAGTTGGTTACTACTTATTCGCAATTCTATTTTTGATTTTTGATGTTGAAGTAGCCTTTTTAATTCCCTGGGCCGTTGTCTTTGGCGATATCGGTGGATTGGCTTTTATTGAAATATTAATCTTTCTAGTCATTTTAGGATTAGGCCTGCTATACGCATGGAAAAAAGGAGCTTTAAAATGGGAGTAGAAAAGCACGAATTAGAAGAAATCAAACAAGAGATGGGTGTGGGAAGAACAGAGGTTCCTGCCGATTTTCCAGGGAAGGTCATTCCCGCTGGAAACGGTGCGAACATCGTAGTCACTTCACTCGATAAGGTCATCAACTGGGGGAGAGCAAATTCTCTTTGGTCCCTCTATTTTGGTACCTCTTGTTGTGCAATTGAAATGATGCAAACAGGTGCTGCTCGTCACGATTATTCCAGATTTGGATTTGAGGTGGCGCGTCCTTCACCTCGACAGGCAGACCTTATTATTATAGCGGGAACCATTGTCAATAAGATGGCTCCTGTATTAAGACGTTTATACGATCAAATGGCAGAACCAAAATACGTTATTGCCATGGGAGCTTGTGCCATTTCAGGAGGACCTTTCTTTTACAATTCCTATTCGGTTGTCAAAGGTGCTGATCACGTCATTCCTGTAGATGTTTATGTTCCTGGATGTCCGCCAAGACCAGAGGCGTTACTAGAAGGAATGATTATGCTTCAAAAGAAGATCAAAAACGAAAGTAGACTTAAACAAGACAATCCAATCGAAGGATTTGATCAGGGTAAATAATACGATATGACTCAAGAACAATTACAAGAAAAAATTGCCGATTGGGCTGAAGGATTAGAATTCTCTACAGAGGGATCTCAATTTTTAAATGTTACCGTTTCGCCAGCATCACTTCACGATTTGATGAGTCGATTAAAAAGTGATTCTGCTACCTCATTCGACTATCTTTTTTGTGAAACAGGTGTCGACTGGGAATCTACATTAGGGATTGTATATCACTTAGAATCTACAACTCATCGACATCAATTAGTGGTAAGAGTCCACACAGAGGATCGAGAAGACCCGCGTTTTGATACCGTATCCGATCTTTGGGCTACTGCTGAATTTCACGAAAGAGAAATTTTCGACCTCTTTGGAATCAAATTCAACAATCACCCGAATATGACACATCTGATCTTGACTGAAGATGGATGGAATGGTCACCCTCTTAGAAAAGATTATGTCGACGAACTTAATATGGTTATTAAATAATGGAAGCACAAACTAGTCCCAGCAGTAATTTTAAATCAGAAGAATACTTCGTCAATATGGGGCCTCAACACCCTGCAACTCATGGGGTGCTCAGACTACTATTAACCATCGATGGAGAAATTATAAAAAAAGTAGAGCCCGATTTAGGATACATTCACCGTTCTATTGAAAAAATGTGTGAACGTGATTCCTATCAACAAATTGTACATCTGACCGATCGTATGGACTATTTGTCCTCTCATATCAACAACGAGGCTGTTTGTCTTGCTGTTGAAAATGCTTTAGAACTAGAAGTTCCTGAACGCGTCAAGGTGATTCGAACCATTATTGGAGAATTGACTCGTATCGCATCTCACTGTTTGTGGTGGGGAGTTATGGGAATGGATGTGGGAGCGCTGACCACCTACTTCTACGGCTTTAGAGATCGTGAAATGATCAATGATATTTTTGAAGAAACCTGTGGTGCTCGACTCACTATGAATTACAATATTCCGGGTGGATTGATGTTCGATATTCATCCGAACTTCCAAAAGAGAGTTAAGAATTTTATCGCTCACTTTAAAACTAAAATTCCTGAGTACGACCGATTGTTGACTGGGAATGTAATTTTCCAAAAGAGAACCCAAGGGGTTGGAGTTATATCAAAAGAAGACGCCATCTCGTTTGGAACCTCAGGCCCTGTTGCTCGTGGTTCAGGAGTTTCTTGTGATATTAGAAAATTAAATCCCTATTCAGCCTATGACCGAGTGAATTTTGAAGAATCTATTCAAACAGCAGGTGATTCTTTTGCGCGTTATCAGGTTCGCCTAAAAGAATTTTGGGAATCGGTGTCCATCGTAGAACAACTCATCGATAATATTCCTGAAGGAGATCATAAAGTAGAGACCAAGGCAGTTATTAAACTCCCTAAAGGAGAATTCTATCAGAAGGTAGAAACCGCTCGTGGAGAGTTAGGGGTATACATTATCAGTACAGGAACTAAAAATCCGTATCGATTAAAGTTTAGATCTCCAGGTTTTTCAAATTTATCAGCCTTAAACAAAATGGCCGTTGGTGGAAAAATTGGTGATTTAGTCGCTACTATGGCCACCTTAGACTTAGTAATACCAGATATTGACCGATAAAAAGCAACCGCATGATTACCTATTTAAGCATCACTTCTAATATTCATCAATGGCTTGTAGAACTACTTCCTGCAGGAGCTGTATCTATTGTTGAGATGATATTAATCGCATTAGTATACCTCGCTGTATTTGCAGTATTGGGATTATACCTGGTCCTTCTAGAACGCAAAGTAGCCGCTTGGTTTCAATTGCGATTAGGTCCTAATAGAGTTGGTCCATGGGGAATTTTACAAACCATGGCCGACGCTCTAAAATTAGTTTCCAAAGAGCTTACTGGAACTGACAGAGCCGATAAATTTCTGTATAATCTAGCTCCGTATTTTGTGATTATCACCTCATTAATGGCCTTAGCTGTCTTTCCTTTTACTAAGGAACTTCAGGCTTTCGACATCAATATTGGGCTCTTCTTTTTAATTGCAATATCTTCTATTGGAGTTATCGGTATTCTATTGGGAGGTTGGTCCTCTAATAATAAATACTCCCTAATTGGAGCGATGCGTTCTGGAGTTCAAACAATTAGTTATGAACTCTCAGTTGGACTTTCCTTAGTAACTATGGTGCTCCTCACTGGTAGTCTTCAGCTATCTGAAATCGTAGAAGTTCAAAAAAATGGATGGCTCATCGTTCAAGGTCATATTCCTGCGATGATTGCTTTTATGATTTATATGATTTCAGGAACTGCTGAAACCAACAGAGCCCCGTTTGATATGGTTGAAGCCGAATCAGAACTAGGAGCTGGATTCCACACCGAGTATTCAGGTATGAAATTCGCTTACTTTTTTCTCGCTGAATTTATCAATATGTTCATTATAGCAGCTATTGGAACCACAGTGTTTTTCGGAGGCTGGTTATCTCCTTTTGGAATAACTGAATCCATCCCTTGGCTCGGTATCTTCTGGTTCCTATTTAAAACCTTTATCCTCGTCTTTTTAATGATGTGGTTTAGATGGACCTTCCCTAGACTGAGAGTCGATCAATTACTAACCTTGGAATGGAAGTATTTAATGCCATTGAATCTGATGAACATCGTCATTATGTCTTTTGTCATTTGGCAAAACCTAACCCTACAATTTTAGCCCATGAGTTATTTTGGAGATATAGCAAAAGCAGTAAAAACCCTATTAACAGGGATGCGTATTACAGGGAGTTACTTCGTTCACTCTAAAAAAGGAGCCATTACACAACAGTATCCAGACAATAGAGATACTTTAAAAATGTTCGATCGTTTTAGAGGAGAAGTAGTTATGCCACATGATGAGAATAACGAACACCGTTGTACGGGATGTCAAAAATGTGAAATTGCCTGTCCTAATGGAACCATTGAAATTATTTGGGATCGACAAATTGATCCTGAAACGGGCAAGAAAAAGAAAATGATTGATAAACACATCTACCACCTAGGAATGTGTACCATGTGTGGTTTGTGTATCGAAGCTTGTCCAACCGATGCCATCAAATGGGCTCAGAATTACGAAAATTCAGTTTATGACAGGACTACTTTAACTAGAGTTCTCAATAAACCAGGTTCAAAACTTAAAGCAGGAGTAGAAGAATAAGATTATGGAACGAATACTATTTTACCTTTTGTCATTTATTGCTGTTGCCTCAGCTATTGCTTCGGTGACCAATAAGAAAATGCTGCGATCAGTAGTCTATCTATTATTTAGTTTAATAGCCATTGCTGGTTTTTACTTTATGATAGACTATAACTTTTTGGCAGCCATACAACTGACTGTATACGCTGGTGGAATCATCGTACTGATTATCTTTTCAGTACTGTTGGTTTCTCATATAGAAATGGAATTAGAAATGGCCAAGCCCTCCAGAAAATGGCTGTCAGCTATTGTAACTTTAATCGGTGCGATGGTTGTTATTTACACACTTCACCTTCACCCATTTAAAACCACTGCTGTTAGTGAATCAACCACGACAAAAGCTATTGGTGAACGACTACTCAGTACTACTGAAGGAGGATTTATTCTACCATTTGAACTTATTTCGGTGCTCTTATTAGCTTCTATGATAGGAGCGATCATTATCGCCAAAGGGACCAAACTAACCAATAAAAAAGATTAAAATGATAGCAGGAGTTAGCATATACGAAATCTTAAGTGTCAGCACCCTTATATTCTTTGTTGGGGTCTATGGTTTTTTAACAAGAAAGAATATCATTTCAATACTCATATCGGTTGAACTCATTTTAAATGCTTCTGTGATCAACTTTGCGG
>DAIRFL010000316.1:0-1165 GCA_036795105.1 Flavobacteriaceae bacterium
GAGCTGACTACTCTAAAAGTTAAAGATGAAGAATTTTATAAATCAGAGTAAGGGTTTTCTAAGTATAAATTAGAGTCGTTAAAATAGCCTTAATTTTCATTATTGATCCCTTGAAATGGGATATCTTTATATAAAATTTCAGGAAATGAAATCACTTCGCTTTATAGGGTTAGTTGTATTGGGTCTTGTGTTATTAATGGGCTCATCATGCCAACAAGAATCAGAACTTCAAGAAGTATTGGTTGCCAAACCAATAACGATGACAAAAGATGCTTTTAAGTCTAGTGTGAAGTCTGAAGAACCAAGGCAGATAATTCTATCTGGAAAGATCTATGCTTATGGAAATTTCATATTTATCAATGAGCCTTATTTGGGATTGCATGTGATTGACAATACGGACCCTTCTGCTCCACAAAAGATTCGATTTATCAACATCCCTGGTAATGTAGACCTATCTATCAAGGATGATTATTTGTTTGTAGATAGTTTGAATGACTTAGTGGTTTTGGATATTTCAGACATCTCTAATATTAGACCGGTAGCGCGTTTAGAAAATGTATTACACGATAATATTCCATGGCCTTTCGAAGCTGATATTATAGAAAGCAGTCAAGTTGATTACAATTCAGAAATTATTGTCGGATGGACTCTTGAAACAGAACTCAGAAGTATAGAAGAAGTTAATCAGAACAATATCTTTTTAGAAGGTGATGTTCTAATGGCGACTGCTGATTCAGCTGGTGGGACTGGTGAAGGAGGTTCTATGGCTCGTTTTAAGATTGTAGGAGATTATCTCTATGCCGTAGACAATCACAATATTAATGTTTTTGGAATTAACGATTTAGAAGCTCCTAAAGAGTTGGAATCTGTCTTCGCAGGATTCGACATAGAAACTATTTTTAACAGAGGAGAACATCTTTTTTTAGGATCTCGAAGCGGTATGTATATTTACAATATTACAGCTCCTGAGAGTCCAAAATTTGTTTCTGAATTTCAACATGGCACGGCCTGTGATCCTGTTGTTGTCGATGATCAATACGCCTATGTTACTCTTAGAGGGGGTAATGATTGTGGTGCGACAGAAAGTGGCTTGTTTATCATCGATATTACTGATTTAGAAAAGCCTGTCCAGGTTGCTAGTTATAAAATGGACGGCCCTTATGGA
>DAIRFL010000317.1:0-1164 GCA_036795105.1 Flavobacteriaceae bacterium
CGTCTGTAGTTTAAGATTTCTTCTAAATTCATAAAAGTATTTAAAGGTTCTTTATTCGTATAAATCGTTAACATCAGCATTTGATAAATCCACAAACAAATCACTGATTTTATCAGTGAGGTCATTAAAGTAACGTTCACCCTTTTCAGCGGTAGATTTTTTGGGATTACCAATGCCGGTATCTTCGCTTACTTCAGACCACTTTCGTTCAGCCCAGGCCCATTTTTCTCTAATTCCCTTCACCTTGTGTTTTTTTTCTTTTCCCATTCCAGCTGAATTTAAAGATGAAACTAAATGAGGCTTTATGTGCATCATTAAACTCGTTTCCATTTCATCGGCATGATCGCCATCCTCTTCAAAGTAGTTGCTCTTATCCAGTACTTGATAGAAATTGCAAAAACTCAAAAGCATTTCTGGAAATTCCAATCCCAATTGTCTAAGCATAGGTTTAAAATCATTGCCTCCATGACTGTTGAGAATCAAAAACTTCTTTACATTTTGACGATTCAAAACAGTCAAGATGTCTCTGATGATAGCCATCTGAGTAGTAGGATTCATATTGATGTCGAGATAGATATCGCTTTGACCCGTATTAACTCCAAAAGGAATAGTTGGAAGTACGATCACTTTAGCGTTTTTTTCAGTGGCCTTACGTGCTGCTTCAGTGGCGATGGCATCACCTTCATAGACATCAGTTCCATAGGGTAGGTGGTAATTGTGAGCTTCGGTAGCCCCCCAAGCCATAACCGCTAATTCGAATCGTTCTGTTTTTAAATTTTTCCAATTGTTTTCAGCTAGGAGGTAGGATCTCATAAATAGGGGGTTTTAAATTTTTGCTAATGATTAAAATTAGTGATATAAAGTCAATTGTCCATATATTTATACTATGGGTATACAGTATTTGTTTTTACTCCTAGCACTTATCGCTGAAATATTAGGAACCATTGGTGGCTTTGGATCTTCTGTCTTCTTTGTTCCCTTGGGGAATTTTTATTTTGATTTCTATTCAGTTCTAGGTATAACAGCTCTTTTTCACCTCTCTAGTAATATCAGTAAGATCTTTTTGTTTAAGAAAGGACTCAACAAAAAACTCATTTTCTATATTGGAATCCCATCGGTGCTCTTCGTAAGTGTTGGAGGCTTACTCTCCAAATACATTTCAAC
>DAIRFL010000318.1:0-1156 GCA_036795105.1 Flavobacteriaceae bacterium
TCTAAAACAGAGAGGGAAAATTCTTTCATACGCTGAGCGTAATACACACCGTATTTTTTAAAGGTATCTTTTGTACGTTGATCAGGCTTCCAATCAAAGAAAGCGTGTCCAGCTCCTCCAATTTGAATGTATTCAACTCGTTGTCCAGCATCTTCCAATGCTTTGGTATAGGCAGCAACTTCTTCATCTGAAATAAGAGGATCTTTTGTCCCCCTTACAAGAAACTGTGGAACTGATCTGCTTTCTGTATTTGGGATATTGTTGATAGGAGCAACAGCATTGAGGTACTCTTCTCCTTGTTTTACAAAACCAGACATGGTTTGTCCTCTAAATACACCATAAGAAGGAGCAGCACCTTTGATAGACGCTAAGAGCTCTTCTCTAACTTGATCGATTGACTTGCCTTCTGGTAAATAAGTAGGTGTTAATTTAAATACTCCTTCTTGAGTTCCAAAACCACCATTTCCGATGGATTCAATCATCACTGAAGCAGCAGCTGAAAGATGACCTCCAGCACTATCACCAGTTACAAATAATTTACTGCCATCTCCTCCGTATTGAGCAGCGTGTTCTTTAATGTGAATGATACCACCATAGACATCTTCGATAAGTTCATGCATTTGATTGGCAGTTTCATCTCCATCGAGATTTCCAATCCAACGGTAATCCATACTAAAGACCACGAATTTCTTGTCTTTAGTTAATTCTCTAGCCAAACCTCTCATGATATCTTCGGTATTTGAAGACCATCCTCCACCGTGAATAATAATGATTACAGGAAGGTTCTCAGCTCCTTTTGGAGAAAACACATCGTATTTGAGTTCTTTCACTCCAGGTTTAGCATAAACGATATTCTGAGTTACATTGAGATGTTGAGTGGCCTCGTTCTCAATAAAAGAGGCACCTACTTGAATGTCTTGATCAGCTGTAAACGTATAGGTATTATCCATATGTTCACTGTACATTGTTCCCCATCTTCCTGGATATGAAAAATAGGTGGCATCGATACTTTTCCCATCTTGAGGAATTGCTGTTACAGTCACTTTAGTTCCTTTTTTTAAGGTTCCATCTTTTTTTGTTTTTGGAGAGAAGGTAACTTTTCCCATTGAAGCATCGTCAATAGATACTTTTACTCTGTTTGAGTCTTGTGCATAGG
>DAIRFL010000094.1:0-7540 GCA_036795105.1 Flavobacteriaceae bacterium
CCGTAAATACAGCAGATACAACAGATGATTTATAATTTTCATTTTCATCTTGAGAAATCGAAATTATACTTTTACCTACCCCAACGATAGACATTTGATCATCATTTATGGAAATCACATTTTGATTGGAAGAAGTATAATTTATCGTCGCATCACTTAAACTTGAAGCGTAAATTTGCTCTTTAGGGTCTCCATACACTAGATCTCTATCAACGAGACCAGTTAATTGAGGATTGGCCTTTTCAACAGTTAAATCAGCCTTGATTGATGCAGATGTATAATTCGGTGTGCTACTCTGAGCAGCAGTAATAGTAGTTGAACCAGCACCTTCAATTATCACAGTAGTTCCACTAATAGTAGCTACAGATTCATCGCTTGATTCTAATGTTATTTCACTGTCATTATCTGAAGTAAGCGTAAGTTTAAAGTCATCCTCTCCGAATGTTTTCGTCAGAGGGACTAAACCTGTCAAACTTGTTTTCTTCTTACTTATGTTTAAGTTGATTGTCGCATCAGTTTGATTGTAATGATTGTCAGCAGATTGAGACACTGTAATGTAGGTAGAGCCTGCTCCTTCTATTGTAACAGTAGTTCCACTAATAGTTGCTACAGAAGGATCATTTGATAAATAACTCAGTTCTCCATTATTTGAACTTACAGCAGAAAGTTCAAATGCTGAATCACCAAATACTTTATTAATTTCGTCAGTTCCACTGATAATAGGTGTAGCTCTTCGAACAGTTAAGACAGTAGACGCCATCGCTGCTTTAAAATTATCTGTTTCATCTTGACTAACAACTATAGTTGTTTCTCCAATTTCCTTGATTGTAATTGTTGTTCCACTAATAGTTGCTATCGATGGGTTTGATGAACTATAGGTCATCGGTTCTGATCGAATACTTGAAACATTGTATTCAAAAGATTCATCACCATAAAATCGATCAATAAATAAATCAGCGGTTAAAATTGTTTCTGCTTTTTCAACTACAAGAGTCGTTGTCACACTAGCAGTATCGTAATATTGATCTGCTGCATAAGTTGCTTTGATCATTGCAGTTCCTACCCCAACAACAGTAACAGAAGTTCCGCTAATAGTTGCCACTGAAGTGTCACTTGAAGTATAGGTAACACTACCGGTACTTGAACTCGTAGTTGACAAATTAAATATAGGGTCTCCGTAGATTTTACTGATTGAATCTAAACCTTGAATCGAAGTTGTCGCTTTACCGACAACAAGAGTGGTTGTGACTGTATTAGATTGATAATTCCCATCTGATGATTGAAATGCTGTCAAAATAGTGGTTCCAACTCCTACAATTGTCACTTCAGTTCCGTTGACAGTAGCGACTTGATCATTACTCGAACTATAAGTAAAGTCACCTGAACTAGAACTTGTTGCTTGGAGGTTGAATGGATCATCTCCATAAGTTTTATCTAAGGAGTTAAATCCGCTAATTTGAGCCTTATTTTTACTGACTGTTAGCTGAGCTGAAATAGATGAAGCATTGTAATTTGAAGTAGTTGATTGTGTCGCTGTAATGATACTTTTACCTACTCCAACAATGGAAACAGTGGCTCCATCAATAGTTGCAACTGCAGGGTTTGAAGAAGTATAGTTAATTGATCCGTCACTAGAACTTGTTGCAGAAAGCTCAAAACTACTTTCTCCATAGGTTTTATTCATATCAGACAATCCACTTAAAATTGCATCAATTTTTAAAACGTTTAAAGTCGCAGTAGTTGTTGATGCACTATAATTTGAATCTGCAGCCTGTGATGCGGTTAATACGGTTGTTCCACCCCCCACAATAGTTAGGGTTGATCCATTAACCATTGCTACATTTTCATTAGAAGAATTAAAAGTATATGCTCCTGAACTCAAACTAGTGGCACTGAGATCAAAAGGTTCTGCTCCATAAAGTTCATATAAATCATTGAATGATATCGGAGCTAGTCCTTTTCCAACAGTGAGCTCAATACTTGTAAAATAGCCACTGTAGTTTTCATCTCCATCCTGAGATATTTCAATATCTGTTGAACCTGGAGCATGAATGGAAATAGTTGTTCCACTAACAGTTGCCACATTTGTATTAGAAGAACTCAATCCTATTGCTCCAGTACTATCTGTTGTATAGGGGAATTCAAAATCAGAATCTCCATATGTTTTCGTCAAAGCGTCAAAATGATCTAGGTTAGGTATGGCCTTGTCTACCCAAAACGAAAAAGTAAATTGTTTACTCGTATAATTCGCTGTTGCCTCTTGAACCATGGTCACATAGGTTTCACCTGTTGCAATTGGAGAAATTGTACTTCCTTCAACAGCTACAATAGATGTATCTGACGAGGTATAAGTCCTAGTACCTGAACTCGTACTTAACAAAAATTCATTAGCATCAAATGAATCTCCAACAGTAGTAAACATATCAGGATAATCGACTATTTCACCACTTAAAACAGGAGTTGCTTTATTAACGGTTAAGATCATCGAAGCATTGGAAGCACAATAATCTATTGATCCTAATTGATAAATAGTAAGAGTAACTTCTCCAGCTCCATTAATAGTCACCTCACCTGTCGTTGAATTGATAGAGGCTACTGAATTATCAGAAGAACCGTAAATGACATCTGCATCACTTGACGAACTGTAATTTAAAGTAAATGATGCATCCCCATAGGTAACTGTTTTTGTTTCAGAAACAGTGAGCGATGAAGTTTGACAAAGCTTTGATATTTTAACATAACCGTGTCCATCATTGTATTTAGAAAGATTTCCAATAGAGGTAGTACTACCATTATAGGATCCATCAGAAGTATAAATTTCTGTAAAGTCACTGTCAATATAGGATCCTCCTCCTCCTCCATATCCGATGTCACTATAGGTTTTAGGCTGCGTGTAAATAGTAGTTGAAGACATATCATCATAGGTACCTCCTTGTCCGCCAGAGTAGCCTCCACCCCCACCTCCTCGGATGAGACTATTTGACATTCCTGATCCACCGCCTCCAAAGCCACCATGTCCTCCTGTATATGAAGACCATGCTTGTCGAGCATCTGCTTCACCTCCTATAAAACCATTGGTATATGATTTTCCTCCTTTAGCTTCATTCATCTGTGTGTTATCACTTCCATTAGCATTAAAGCCAGCACCACCTGCACCTGAAACTTGAGATTTTCCAAACGCACCACCTAATCCATTAGCACCTCCGCCACTTTTATTTGTTGAAGAACCTGATGTACTAGTAGTTCCTTTTCCTTTGTTGTTATCTACATTTGGATATGTTGAGTTTCCATTACCTCCACCACCGCCTCCAGCAACGATAAGCGGTAAATCATCAACAATAACAAAGGTTCCTCCACCTCCACCTCCACCATTGGAAGCGGTTGCATCGTATCCTGTTCCGTTAACTCCTCTCTGACCTACAGCGATATTTAACACATCTCCTTGGGTTAAATTAATAGTCCCTTTGACAATGGCGCCATCTCCTCCACCATTACCACCACCTTTGGCTCCAGCAACTTCAATAATATAAGTGTCTGTACTAGGTACTACCCATTCTTGAATTCCCTGTGTATTAATGGTCACTGATCCATCTAGGAGTGTTCCACTATAGGCTGTATTAACTTCATTTTGAGTCGGTCCGTATCTTCCATTTGTTCCCGCATTGGTGAAATGATAACTGCCAGCAGAGGGAGGTGTGATAGATGCAGTACTCGAAGTTTGATAACTTAAATTGTAATTGTTTTTATCTGTTCCGCTGATCTCTACAGTCAAACTTACTGTCTTGTTAACCCCAAGATCAGAATCTTCAAAAGTTCCTGTAAATTCAACAGTTACATCATCATTTGTTACTAAACCAGTATAAGTAATATTGGAATGGTTAATAGTAGCAGTTGTTGTTTGATCGTATTCTTTTTCATTTGCCGTGACACCATCTACGTATAAATCTCTTTGAGTTATAGAGGCCGTAGTGGTTGTTTGACCACTGACAGAGTATTGATCCTTATCAGTCCCAGTTAAACTAAAGATCAACTCAACATCTTTGTCAGTTCCCACTGACTTATTAGCAAATTTTCCTTGGACATCAATATCGAAATCATCACCATCAAGTGTACCGCTAACAGTCATTGTATCTAACACTATACTTGCTGAAGTTGTTCCATCATAGACTTTATCCTCTGCACTAATTCCACTGATAGACAATGCTTTCTTTTGGACCACTAGTTGTTTGGTCAAGGATGTACTTTGATACTGAAACCCTTCTTCTTGATAAGCTGTAATTTCAGTTGTACCTGCACCAACAATAGATAGAGTCGAACCACTTATGGTCGCTATAGAGGTATCTGCTACACTATAAGTGATAGCTCCAAAACTATCCGAATAAGCATCCAAAGTAATGTCTGAATCTCCATAAGTTTTAGATAAATCATCAAAATTAAGTAGTACAGGAACCTCTTTTGAAACTGTCAACAATGCACTCACTGAAGCTGCATTATAGGACGGCGTTTCTTCTTGATTTACAGTAATATTCGTTGTACCATCATTGATTAAATGAATTGTTGTACCAGAAATAGTAGCCACATCTGTATTTGAAGAACTAATAGTAAGGGCACCTGAACTCGATGTTGTATAAGGCAATTCAAAATCCTCAGCTCCAAATTGCTTGTTTATTGCACTGAGGCTTAATTCAGAATCTAACTTATTGACCGTAACAGTATAATTAGTACTCACTGAAGCATAATCATCAGATGCTCCCTGATTGATGGTTATCACAGCTGTTCCTCCACCTACAACTCGATGAGTGATTACAGAAGTATTGGAGTCTTGAGTGTTACTCACTGCAATTACGCTAGGATCAGAACTCGACACTGAAAAAGTTCCTACACTATTGGTTTGAACAGAGCGATCAAAATCAGCTGCATCAACTTGTTTCGTAAAATCCGTATAAGCACTAATAACTTTATAGTACTTAACTTTTACTCTGAGATTTTTTGCAACTCCACCACAAGGATCTCCAAAATTACTATTGGAAGCAATGATTGTAAAAGAAGATTTACCAAGTGCAGCCGCTTCTATTTTAGCTTTAGAATTACTAGAATGACAGGACCCTTGAACATAATTTCCATTTGAACCTCTAGGATTTCCATAACTAGCAAAAACAACCTCTTTAATTAATTCTCCATTAGGAGTTTTCAATGTTAAAGCACCTCTTTCATTAACGGCTCCATAAACAAAACCTTCTTCATAAAAAATAGGTTGAGTTTTACCAACTGTTACAGTGGCTGTAGCTGTAGCGGATAAAAAGTTTGAATCTTCTACCTGAGTAGCAGTTATTATTGCTGTACCTGCACCTAAAATAGAAGCTGTTGAACCATTAACAGACAGAACAGATGAATCAGATGAAGTATACGTTATAGCTCCGGTACTTGAACTTACAGCACTTAGCTCAAAGTTAGAATCTCCATATGATTTGTCAATATCCTTAAATTCAATTGAAGGAATTACTTTATCAACTGTAATAGTATAGGTTTTTACTGTTGCATTAAAATTAGAAGAAGCTGCTTGATTCACTTTAATATCAGCAGTTCCAGCACCTTTAATTTGATGAGTAATAGTTGCTAAATTTGAGTTTTGAACACTGCTGACACTGATAACCTCAGGATTCGAGCTTGAAACTGTAAATTTTCCATCACTGGTACTTTCATCGGATTTAGTAAAATCACTTCCTAAATAGCTAACTGTTTGATCTGTCAGACCTGATGTTTTCAAATATTTAGCTTTCACATAAAGTGCCTTTGGGGTACCACCACAAGGATCTCCATAAATTGAATTAGAAGCAGCTAAATTAACAGAGGATTTTCCAAGAAGTAATTCTTTAACTTTTGAAACAGAAACTGACGAATGACAATTTCCGATTTTATAATTACCATTTTCTCCAGTCGGAGTTCCATAGCTTGCAAAAACAATTTTAGTAATTTTTTCTCCATTAGGCGTACTCAGTGTTTTTGAAGAGCCTTCAGGAATTTCAGCATAAACATAACCGTATGGTTGAAGATTAGCGTCAATTTTATTAATAGTTAATTTTGTAGTTGTAGTTCCTGATAAATAATTACCTGCAGCCTCTTGATTAGCTGTAATATTCACAGTACCTGCACCCTTAATACGAATTACATTATTATTGTAGATACTCGCTATCGACTCATTAGAAGAAGTGTATTGAATTGCTCCTGTACTAGAGCTTACAGCAGATACAATAAAATCAGCATCTTCATAATTCTTAGCAATAGAACTTTCAAATTTTAAATTTGATTTAATTTGATTAATTGTGACAGTATAAGTTGCAGTACCAGATTCATAAAATTCCGAAGAGGCTTGTTTCACTGTAATCACTGCAGTTCCTGAACTATTAATTTTATGTGTTATTGTTGAATTTGTTCCACTTTGGGTATTACTTACAGTAACCACATCTGGATTGGAGCTAGTTACAGTTATAGGTTCAGTACTATTACTGTATATTAGTTGAGTGAAATCTGCTCCACCAAAAGTTTTAGTGTGATTAGGTAACGCACCTAAATATTGATACTTTAATTTAAAACTCAACCATCTATATCCACTAATTTCACTACAGGGATCTCCACCAAAAAGTTGATCATTGGCTGTGATTACAAAACTATTTTTACCCAGCGCCATATCTTCAAGCACCGACTTCGATGTAGGTGCATGACAATTTGTTATATTAAAATACCCATTATATCCACCAGGTCTACCGTAACTTGCAAAAAGAACTTGTGTAAAAATTGCACCTTTTGGTGCTGTCATAGTCGCGGTTCTATTTTCATACATCCATATATACTTAGTACCTGATTGGGGTTTTAATGCTGTTAAGTTAGTTTGTATCTTATTTACTGTTAATGTTGCTTTTTGAGATGAAGCAAAATAAGTATTAGATTCTGCCTGATTGGCTGTTAGCTCTGTAGTCCCGATGCCTACAATCTGGACTTTCGCTCCTGAGGTAGTAGCGACATCAGTATTAGAAGAGGTAAAAGTGATGGCACCTCTACTCGACGTGACGGTTGTTGGTTTAAATTCAGTATCTCCATAATTTTTAGTGAAATTTTGAAACGATAAATCACCTGGGACTTTTGCAACACTAACATTAAAACTCGATGAAGTTGCAGCATATAATTTATTATTAGGCTGACTTATGGTGATTTTAGCATTTCCTCCACCTGTTATTTTAAATGTTGTAGTTAATTCTCCATCTTCAGTAATACTTTCAAGAACTTTTACCACATTAGAATTACTTGATTTAACCGAAAATGGAGCGTCACTATTGGACACAAATGTCTTCGTAAATTCTTCATCTCCAAATGTCTTTTCCTCATTTGAAATACCTGAAACATACCTCAACTGCACTGTTAATCTTTTTGCAGTTCCATAACAGGGATCACCAAAGATCGAATTACTAGCATTAATAGATAATGATTTCTTATTTGTTATTGCATTTTCTACCAGTCCAATTGCGTTATATGAATAGCAATT
>DAIRFL010000095.1:0-7491 GCA_036795105.1 Flavobacteriaceae bacterium
CTTTTCTCTATCCGGTTCTGATTTTGTAGAAATGTTTGTAGGTGTTGGTGCTTCAAGAGTACGTGATTTATTTAAACAAGCCAAAGATAAATCACCTGCAATTATATTTATCGATGAGATTGACGCGATCGGTAGAGCAAGAGGAAAAAACAATATTACAGGTTCGAATGACGAACGTGAAAATACTCTAAACCAATTACTAACTGAAATGGATGGTTTTGGAACCAACACTAATGTAATTGTTTTAGCCGCAACAAACAGAGCGGACGTACTCGACAAGGCTCTTATGAGAGCGGGGCGTTTTGACCGACAGATCTATGTAGATCTTCCAGATTTAAACGAGCGCAAAGAGATCTTTGAAGTGCATTTAAAGCCAATCAAGATTGACGATAGTATTGAAACGGATTTCTTAGCGAGACAAACTCCTGGTTTCTCTGGAGCAGATATCGCAAATATCTGTAATGAAGCTGCGCTTATTGCTGCTAGAAAAAACAAAAAGAAGGTAGGTAGACAAGATTTCTTAGACGCTGTTGATCGTATCATCGGTGGATTGGAAAAGAAAAACAAAATAATTACTCCTTCCGAAAAAGAAGCAATTGCTTTTCACGAAGCTGGACACGCGATGGTAAGTTGGTTCTTAGAGCACGCTGCCCCTCTAGTTAAAGTTACAATTGTTCCTAGAGGTCGTTCGCTCGGAGCTGCTTGGTACCTTCCAGAAGAACGTCAAATCGTTAGAACGGAACAAATGCTCGATGAAATGTGTGCTACACTTGGTGGTCGTGCCGCTGAAAAAGTAGTATTTAATAAAATATCGACTGGTGCCTTAAGTGATTTAGAAAAGGTGACTAAACAAGCCAGAGCAATGGTATCTGTGTACGGTCTCAACGACAAGCTCGGAAACATCACATATTACGATTCATCTGGTCAAGACGCTTATGGATTTACGAAGCCCTATAGTGAGGAAACAGCTCAACTGATCGATCAAGAAATTTCAAAACTCATCGAATCTCAATATCAAAGAGCAATTGAACTCATCAAGGAGAAAAAAGACAAATTAACCGTTCTCGCTAAGCGATTATTGGAAAAAGAGGTTATATTTAAGGACGATTTAGAAGAAATATTTGGCAAAAGACCTTACGAACCTGAAGAGGTATTAAAAGAACCTAAAACTAAAGAGGTCGTTGTTGAGCCAACTGAAGAAACTGAATCAAAAACCAAAAAGGAAGATGACAATCAAGAGGAAGCTCTTGAAACAGAAGCATAGACTTTGAGTATATTTAAAAAAATATTTGGCAGAAAAAACAAAGGCGAATCTGATGATGATCAGGAGCAACGCGGTGCTTTTATGCCTGAAGTCAAAGTCCCAGTAGACGAAAAATTCACCATCAATTTTACAAAAAATGGCGGGAAGTTTCTCTATTGTGTCTCTCATGATGAGGTGAGTCAGTCCCTTTTAGATATCATTGATGAAAACGATTGGAAGGACACTCCTTTTTATTTATTTTCAGAGACTTTGAGTCCTTTTTGTGAAGCGCAACATATTACTTTTACCCACAATGCTAAGGAATCTAATGTGCTTTTTACCTCCTGTGAATACCTCATCGCACAGAATGGCTCAATTTTAATCTCTGAGAATCAAATCGGAGAGATGAAATTAGATCAGTTGCCAAACAATATTATTGTCTATGCCACAACTAGTCAGTTATTAGACTCTATAACTGATGGCTTAAAACAAATCAAGAGAATATACAAAGAACGTATTCCAGGGAATATTACCACTTTGAAGAATTTTAAAACGGAAGAGGAAACCAAAGAAGATTTTCTCTCCTATGGTAGTAGTGTTAAAAACCTCTACCTTATTCTATTAGAAGATTTGTAAAATGAGAATTCTACTCAGAAGAGCCATCACGGGGGTTGTATATGTCGGCCTCTTACTAGCAGTAGTGTTTTTAAACACCGATGCCTTTGACTTTTTATTTATGGGATTTGGGTTTGCTTGTTTGTACGAGCTCAATCGTATGAATAAAATAAAGGACTACCCTATTTACTTAGCGTATTTATTGCTGTGGTGGTTATACGTTTACTTTTTAAACAGTCAGCTATCCGTTAATATACTCCTTGCGATCACCTTATCGGTAAATCTATTCTTGCTTTACAGACTCTTATTTAATAAGAGTTTCCAATTTGAAAAGTCAATTCGATTTATAATTTCACTCTTTTATATCGGCGGAGGGTTTATCTTCCTTCGAAAGGCACCTTATCAAACAGAAGGTTTTGTGGAGTTTATCATCGCTGGTTTCTTTATAATCGTTTGGGTTAATGATTCTTTTGCCTTTTTGGTGGGGAAATATTTAGGCAAACATCCTCTGTTTAAAGCTGTTTCTCCTAAAAAAACTGTTGAAGGAGCTATCGGAGGTGGTATCTTTGCCCTATTAGCTGCTTATGGAGTATCTCAGGTATCAAATTATTCTAACTTTGACTCTTACCTCAGCCTTGTTCAATGGTTAGAAGTAGGACTAATAGTAGTCGTTTTTGGAAACCTAGGAGATCTTATCGAGAGTAAATTTAAAAGAACTGCACATGTAAAAGACAGTGGAGCGATACTTCCTGGTCACGGAGGGATGCTAGATCGTTTGGATTCACTTATTTTTGCAGCACCATTTGTATATTTATTTATTAGTCTTTGTAACTATGTTTCATAAAGAGGGGTTTAAGATCATTACTATCAGTTTTTTAATCTGTGCGGCGATCGCTATAGCTGCAGATTATTTTTTAGTTGATTATTTCTATATCGCTAAGATTCTTCAACTTGCAGTACTCATTTTATTTTTACTCATTCTCTACTTCTTTAGAAACCCTAAAAGAGAAGTGCAGTTTAATTTAGATCACATTCTCGCACCTGTAGACGGTAAGGTTGTGGTGATTGAAGAGGTGGAAGAACCAGAGTACTTTCAAGGAAAGCGTAAACAAATATCCATTTTTATGTCTCCATTGAATGTTCACGTTACGCGTTACGCTTGTAGTGGTGTAGTTGAATATTCAAAATACCATCCAGGAAAATACCTTGTTGCTTGGCATCCTAAATCCAGCACAGAAAATGAACGCACTACCATCGTTATCAAAACTCCAAAGTTTGGAGATGTGCTCTACAGGCAGATTGCCGGTGCTGTTGCTCGACGAATTGTAAACTATGCAAAGGTTGGAGAAAAGGCTATTCAAGGAGCTGATGCTGGCTTTATTAAGTTTGGATCGCGTATCGATATCTATCTACCCTTAGATGCTCTTGTAGCAGTTCAATTAGGTCAAAAAGTAGTTGGTGCTAAATCAATCATTGCGACAATTAACGACAAGGAAGAGGGATTAGACTAGTGCTTTCTTAGATTTTGGCACTTCCACAAAAGTCACATAAATAGTTCCTACAAGGGTAATCACTAGATAGGAAATTAAGGCGTATTGTACCGGTTCTAATAGGCTGTAAAGTCCTTCCCATTGATCGAGCTTAGCCAACAGCCAAAATCCAAAACCAGTTCTGAGAATTTCAAAAAGGAAACCGCTAAATTTGAGGTCTAAGAGATCACTATACCCATAGATACTAATCCCAATGAACAAACTAAATAGGATTAAATCCATCGAGCTCAACAACTCATATCCAGAAACCATTAATAAGAATAATGCGAGTACAGCAATCATTTGAAAGACTGCATATATCTGAAAATTCATCGAGGCATGAGTATTGTAACGCTCAAATCCATGTACGTCTTCTATGAGTTGAACTGGATACTTTTCTGCGACATCTGCTGGCCTCCATCCAGTTGGCATAAACCATATTCTCAGTTTGTCCCAAAATGACTTCGCTCTAAAAGCATCTTTTATTAGTTGCCAAAGGTGTAAAAAGTTTATTCTTATAGGGTTCCAGGTTCTCACAGGTTTTAAAACGCCGTACTCAGGTACCTCATCTTCTAATTCCTCCTGAAAAGTACCAAAGATTCGATCCCAAAGAGAAAATATCTGTCCTAAGTTCTTGTCGATATAGGGCGCATTTATTGCGTGGTGAACTCGGTGTTGGGAAGGAGTAATAATAATATACTCTAACCAACCCAACTTCCCTATATGAACTGTGTGATACCAAAACTGCATAAAGAGATGTATGGGTGCGATATAGGCAATGATGTGGTGTGGAACCCCAACGATTGCTGCTGGTATTAGCAAGAGCGGATAATAGCGCAATAAATCTGATATTGGTTGTCTTAGTGCGCAGGCTAAATTGTAATTTTCACTGGAGTGATGAATGATGTGGTCATTCCAAAACAAATTGACACTATGGCTAATTCTGTGGCTCCAATAACCCGCAAAGTCGATAAATACAAAAGCCAAGACCCAAACCCACCACTGATCTCCTAAGCTAAAAAGAGATAAGTTTTCTAAGAGAAAAGGATAAGAGAGAATAATAAGCCCAAGACCCAAAAGGTTTTTTATGGAATTGGTTATTCCTGAACTCAATGATGATATCGTATCAACTACACTATAGGTCTGACGTCTCACTAAAGCTCCGTACCCAATCTCAACAAACATGAGTACTATAAAAAAAGGAATCGCTATTAAAAGTGCCTGTGCATAGGAAGCCATAAGAATTTCAATTTCTTAAATATATGAAATTCTGATATTTAAATCACTTATTTTTTTAAGTGGGAAATACTCTGTTTCAAAGTTTCGATCTTTGCCAAGGCATCAGACTCTTTCTTGCGTTCAATTGCAATTACTTGCTCCGGTGCATTTTGTACAAAGCGTTCATTGGATAATTTTTTTCGAACCGAATTTAAAAAGCCTTCTGTGTATTGAAGCTCCTTTTCAAGTTTTTCCAATTCTGCTTCTACATCAATAGCATCTCCAATAGGGATGAAGAATTCCGTTGATTTTACTCTAAAACTTAGAGCTGCTTCCAATGGACTTTCTAAAAGTTCTAAAGAACTCAAATTACCCATCTTAGAAATTACGGCATCAAAACGAGAATTGTATCCTGCATCAGCTTCCAGTACAAAGAGCTCTAAAGAATCCTTATTCGGAATGTTTTTTTCTTTTCTGATGGTTCTAATACCTGAAATAATCTCTGTAGCATTTTCAAAGGAACTGATGAGCTCCTGGTCATAAGAACCGAGCTCAGGCCAGGATGAAATGATTAATGCCTCATCAGTATTGCGCTCATTGATGTACTGCCAAACCTCTTCAGTAAGAAATGGCATAAAGGGGTGTAAAATCTTTAAATTGTCTTCTAAGAGCCCTAAAATAGCCTCGTAAGTCTTTTTGTCGATCGGTTGTTGATAAGCTGGTTTAACGAGCTCTAATAGCCATGAGGAATAGTCATCCCAAATAAGCTTATAAGTCGCCATGAGTGCATCTGATATCCTGTATTTAGAATAGTGATCCTCAATCTGTTCTAATGTTTGATTAAACTTAGACTTATACCATTCAATTGCTAGAGCTGCAGCCTCTGGTTGTGGAATTTGATCATCTACTTCCCAGGATTGAACCAATCTAAATCCATTCCAAATCTTATTGGCAAAATTCTTTCCTTGATTACAAAGGCTCTCATCAAACATCAAATCATTACCTGCAGCAGAACTGAGCAGTAATCCAACACGCACCCCATCTGCTCCAAAGTTTTCAATCAATTTTAAAGCATCTGGTGAGTTTCCGAGGGATTTTGACATTTTTCTGCGCTGAGAATCACGGACGAGTCCAGTCAAATACACATTAGAAAATGGTTTTTCACCTCTAAATTCATATCCTGCAACAATCATTCGAATTACCCAAAAGAATAGAATATCTGGACCTGTCACCAAATCATTCGTTGGGTAGTAATAGTTGATTTCTTCATTGTCAGGCTCTAAGACACCATTAAACACACTCATAGGCCATAACCAAGAAGAGAACCAAGTATCGAGTACATCTGCATCTTGTCTCAGGTCAGCGGCTTTTAAATCAGGATTAGAAGATTTTTCTCTGGCTAACTCTAGGGCTTTTTCCAGAGTTTGAGCTACGACAAAATCATCCTGACCATCACCGTAGTAAAAAGCAGGAATTTGTTGACCCCACCAGAGTTGTCTAGAGATATTCCAATCGCGAATATTCTCTACCCAATTGCGGTAGGTATTATTAAATTTCGATGGAAATAGTTTAATTTCATCGTCTTTTAAAACCGACTCAATAGCTGGTTTTACAAGATCTTCCATCTTTAAGAACCACTGATCAGAAAGTCTTGGTTCAATCACAGCTTTGGTGCGTTCAGAAGTACCCACCTTGTGCATATGAGACTCTTTCTTGATTAAAACCCCAAGTTCATCGAGTTTTTGAGCTACTGCTTTACGAGCCTCAAATCGATCCATTCCTTCAAATTCTAATCCAAAGCTATTTAAAGTTGCATCAGCATTAAAAATGTCGATGGTTTCTAATTGGTGTTTTTTACCTAAATCGTAATCGTTGATATCATGAGCAGGAGTGATCTTAAGACATCCTGTACCAAACTCCATATCTACGTATTCATCCTCAATAATTGGAATTTCACGATTTGCGATTGGAACGATTACCTTTTTTCCTTTGAGTTTTGAATAACGCTCGTCATCTGGATGAATACAAATAGCAGTATCCCCTAGAATTGTTTCAGGACGAGTGGTTGCAATCGTGATCGTTTCATCAGAATCTACTAGTTCATAAGCAACATAGTACAGATTTCCTTGCTGCTCTTCATAGATTACTTCTTCGTCTGAGAGTGTCGTCAGGGCTTGGGGATCCCAGTTCACCATACGATATCCTCTGTAGATTTGACCTTTGTTATACAGGTCTACAAATACTTTGATAACCGAATCAGACATATGCTGATCCATTGTAAAAGCGGTGCGATCCCAATCACAGGAACAACCTAACTTCTTGAGTTGTTCTAAAATCACCCCTCCGTATTCTTCCTTCCACTCCCAGGCGTGTTTTAAAAACTCTTCCCTTGTAAGATCAGACTTTTCAATTCCTTGTTCTTTTAATCGAGCTACAACCTTTGCCTCGGTCGCAATAGATGCGTGATCGGTACCAGGAACCCAACAAGCGTTGAGCCCTTTTAGACGCGCACGTCTAATAAGCACATCTTGAATCGTATTATTGAGCATATGCCCCATATGAAGTACACCGGTAACATTTGGAGGAGGAATCACTATAGTGTAAGGAGTTCGCTCATCTGGTGTGGAGTGAAAATAGTTGTTTTTCATCCAGTAATCATACCACTTCTGTTCTGATTCTTGAGGATTGTATTTCGATGGAATATTCATAGACAATTAATATAGCTGCAAAAATAGAAAAATGAACTACAATTTCCCCTCAAAAAGAGGTTTAACACTAAGTTCTGATGAATATTTTTTTAAATTCATCACATTTTTTTTGATTTATAAGGATTTCTAACGCTAATTTCTAGTTGTAAAATATTCATAGCTCCTTGAATTTGTTAAC
>DAIRFL010000096.1:0-7479 GCA_036795105.1 Flavobacteriaceae bacterium
TACTTTAAACGGAGCTGAACTTTTAGGAATGAGTGATGAAATAGGATCTGTAACCATCGGCAAAAAAGCTGATTTTGTCATTGTAGAAGAAAATCCTCTTAGCAATTTAAAGGTTCTCTATGGAACTGGAGCTATAAAACTTACTCAAGACAATGAAGTTGTTAGAGTTGGAGGAGTTAAATACACTATTAAAGATGGCATTATTTATGATGCTAAAGGATTACTGGAAGAAGTAAAGCAGATGGTGAAAGCTAAAAAAGAAGAAGAAGGATTTACTTTAAAACAACCCGGTGTCCAATAAAAGATGAAAAACAACAGATTAACAGTAGCACTCGTTTTAGGATTTTTTATCAGTTCAAGTTTACTGTGGTCAAAAGCTGAATCAAAAATGCAAGTACCGAATCAAAAAGAAGCTGTCGCCTACTTTTCTGGTGGCTGTTTTTGGTGTGTAGAGGCCGTATATGAAAGTGTTAAAGGAGTGAGTGAAGCAATCTCTGGATACGCTGGGGGTACAACTCTAAACCCTACCTATGAACAGGTGGGATACGGCCAGTCTGATCACGCTGAAACGGTTGAAGTGCATTACAATCCAGAGCTAATCTCTTTTGCAGAATTAGTTAAACTGTTTTTTGGATCCCATGATCCCACAACCCTTAACAGACAGGGACCCGATACAGGTACTCAATATCGATCGATTGCTTTTTACAGCAATGAAGCAGAAAAGAAAATTATCGAAGATCACATCGCTCAATTGACTGCTGATGGGGTCTATGATAGACCTATTGTCACGGAAGTAAAATCGATAGGAATCTTTTACAAAGCAGAAGACTACCATCAAAATTACGAATCCAATAATCCATTTAGTCCGTATATCATCAATGTTTCTAAACCGAGATTTAATCGTTTTAAACAAAACTATTCCGAATACCTAAAAGACGACCACGATGAATAAACTTCTCGTTTTAATCTTATTCTTTAGTGGTACCCTTCTCTACGCACAAAAGACGGATCATCATTTGATTGAAGTGCGACATACCGATGAAGAATTTAAAATTGATGGCAAGGCTACTGAAGGGTTTTGGGGTGAATCTAGCTGGCTACCACTAGATCAACGATGGATTGGGGCTCCCTACTCTTCTGATGATTTCTCAGGCCGCTATAAAATCCGATGGAATAACAAAGGCCTATACCTTTTGGTTGAAGTGGTCGATGATATTATTTACGATCAGTACAAAGATCCTTTAACCCTGTGGTGGGATGACGATTGTGTTGAAGTCTTTGTCGATGCTGATAATTCAGGAGGCGAACATCAGTACAACCACAATGCCTTTGCCTATCACGTTGCCTATGACGGAAACGTCATCGATATTGCTCCCGATAAAAATCCTCGGTATTACAACGATCACCTGAGCTCAGCACATACAAAGAATGGAGATACCTATACTTGGGAATTATTTGTAAAACTTTACGACGATACTTTTGTAGATGGTGCGAAAGCTACACCTCTGAGTTTAAAATCAAACACAAAAGTTGGTTTTGCCTTAGCCTATTGTGATAATGATGGAAGCAAAGAGCGTGAAAACTTCATCGGATCTGTCTATGTACCAGGAGAAGACAAAAATCAAGGATGGATCAACGCAGGTATCTTTAGCAGCCTGAAATTGATTGACTAAATCATGAAGACTTATAGCATTGAAAATGAATACTTAAGCTTAAGTGTTGTAGAATTTGGAGCACGAATACACCAACTCACTTATAAGGACTCCTATGGAAGCCAAGAGCTAGTTCACAGTCTACATAAGCCAGAGATGTACCGTGATGATACAACTTGTTTAAATGCAGTTGTAGGTCGTTTTGCAGGAAGAATTTGTTCAGAATCTATTTCAATTGATGGAATTGATTATCCTATCAAAACAAATAAAGGAGTTCACCTTCACGGTGGAGAAGGTTTTTCAACAAAAGACTGGAAGTTAGAATCCATAAGTTCGGGAGCTAATCCTTCAATAAAACTTAGCTACTTGAGCGAGCATTTAGACGACGGTTATCCTGGAACTTTAAATGTCAGTGTTACTTACACCTTAAATAAAAGCACCCTTGAAGTTGAAATGAATGCCGAAACTGATCAAACAACTCTTGTCAATCTCACCCATCACGCATACTTTAGGTTGGACGATTTAAAGGAACTCAATCAGTTGGCCTTTAAGATTCCTTCACCCTCCATTTTAGAATGCAAGGATAACCTCTGCCCTTCTGGAGCATTGATTGATTTAAAGGAACATCCATTTAATTTTAATCAGCAAAAACCTCTGGGATCGCTCCGTCTAGATACTCCTTATGTGATTGATCACTCAAGACCAATTGAAGTGTATTCACCATTGACCAAGATGAAGCTAGAAGTTCGCAGCAATCAAAACTGTGCAGTGATCTACACTCCCAATAGTGGAATAGGTTTTTGTATCGAAACTCAAAACTATCCCAACAGTCCAAATTGTGAGAATTTTCCCGCTGCTGAATTAAAAAAAGGGGAACTTTATAAAAATCTAACTCAGTTCGAGTTTAGCAGAGAATAATCGAAAAAATAGTTTGTAAAACACATAGGCGAAAAAGATCCCTACTATACTTCCTACAAGAACGTCTAAAGGAAAGTGCACTCCAATCATTATACGGCTAAAAGCCACTAGAAATGCCCATATAAGTAATAAGTAGATCCATTTAGCTGTTTTTGATTTAAGCAGTAAAAACAAAAATCCAAATACGGCAAAATTATTAGCTGCATGAGCTGAAAAGAAGCTGTATTTACCTCCACAATAGGCCTTTAATAAACGCATTTGACCAATTAAATCATCTTGATGACAAGGTCGTAGACGCTGGGTTCCGTACTTAAAAAAGTTGGAAAGTTGATCTGCACATAATATTAAAAGTGCTACAAAACCCAATGCATATAGCATTCCTTTTAAACCTAGTTTTTGATAAAGGGTATAGATTAATATCAGATAGATAGGTAGTGCCATCTTTGTGTTTGACAAAAAGAGCCAAAACCAATCCAATGCTTCAATTCCTGAATTATTAATCAGTAAAAAAAGTGATTGATCTAATTCTAAGAGTTCGTTCATATCAATCTTGATATCTTGAAACCTCTCTGTCGTAGAAAGCTGATGCTTCCTCAATCATACGTGCAGTTTCATCTTCTAATTCCGACTGGTCTTCTTTTGAAAACTCTTCAAACCACTGGATTTCATCATCCTGTAAATTGATGATAAACCTTGGAAATTCTGTGTGAATTACGAATATTGCTTCTGGATGATCTGTATTATCACCTAATATAAATTTTGGAAATTCCATTCAAATGAGCTTATTGTGAATTGCTCAGCAGCAATCGCTTGGTTAAATAATTAAATCTAAGATACAACAATATTGCAGAAGAACTTAGTCCCGCTAAGAGTCCTATCCATATTCCATTACTCTTTAATTCGGTGTGTAAGCCTAGATAATAGCTAATTGGAAAACCGATTACCCAATAAGAGATAAAGATTAAAAGCGTTGGAATATTGACATCCTGTAAGCCTCTTAATGCGCCTAAAACCACTACCTGCATACCGTCTGAAATCTGAAAAAAGGCAGCGATTAAAAGCAATTGTGCGCCTAACTTAATCACTTCAATATTGTCCATCTGATTAATAAGGTCATTGGTGTCGAGGTATATAGTCGGCAAGAACTCTCTTCCTACTAAAAAGAACACGGCAAAAGCAACTTCAAAAATAAGGGTGAGTAAAAAAACCGATTGGGCAATTCTTCTGAGATTAAAATAATCTTTAATTCCCTTTTGATTACCGACGCGAATCATAGCCACTACTCCAAGTCCCATTCCAACCATATAGGTCATAGAGGAGAGATTGAGAGCGATTTGATTAGCAGCCTGAGCGTTCTTTCCAAGAACCCCACTAAGCCAGATAGCAGTTGTAAATACCGCTACTTCAAAGAAAAACTGTAATGCCGATGGAAAGCCAATTTTGAGTATGTGTTTGAGCTTACTGAGCTCTAAAAGACGAAAATTAAAGTTGGTAACATAGTCGTGAAACTTTTTTCGAGAGCGCAGTTGATACCAAATCATTCCAACCATTACAAAACGAGAAATAAGGGTTCCAATGGCAGCACCGACAATTCCTAGTTTAGGGAATCCAAAACTACCAAAGATGAGTAAGTAATTGATCGTTATATTGACCACATTGGCTACAATGGTAGCATACATCGGGTATTTTGTATAGGAAAGTCCTTCAGAAAATTGTTTAAAAGCCTGAAATACAACCAGAGGAATTAAAGAAAAGGCTACCACATCTAAATAGGGTAAGGCTAATTCAACAACCTCTTTTGGTTGATTCATATGATGCATTATGGGTTTCATTAAAAGCATCATCCCAAAGAGTGCAAAGCCCATTACAGTACAGAGTACCAATCCGTGTTTTAAAGCAGATCTTCCTGCTTTAACATCATTAGCCCCATCTGATTCAGCGACTAGTGGTGTTATCGCTGTTGAAAATCCAATTCCCAAAGACATGGCGATAAAGACAAAACTATTTCCTAAAGAAACTGCAGCGAGTTCAGCAGTACCGAGTTGACCCACCATAATATTGTCAGCAAAAGCCACAAAGGTATGGCCTAATAAGCCCATAATCACTGGGCCAGACAACTTTAAGTTTTGTTTAAATTCTCTTGTATAATCCTTTAGATTCATCATAATTCTGGCAAAGATAGGCTATTCTTTTAGTATGATAATAACTTATTCTTTGGCTTTTGCCGCATCCCAATAGCGGTCCATTTCCTCGAGGTTCATATGCTTTAGGTTTTTGTTTTCAGCCTTGATTTGAGCCTCCATAAGTCTAAAGCGTTTGATAAATTTTATATTGGTACGTTCAAGTGCATTTTCTGGATTAATATCTAAAAATCGAGCGTAATTAATCATCGAAAAGATCAAGTCTCCAAATTCCTCCTCCATTTGATTTTGATCACAGTTCTTAACTTCAGTTTCAAACTCAATTAATTCTTCCTTTACCTTTTCCCACACTTGATCGGAATGATCCCAATCAAATCCAACACCAGCAACCTTATCTTGAATTCGACTGGCTTTTACCATTGCAGGCAATCCATTTGGAACCCCTTCTAAAACACTCTTCTTTCCCTCTTTTAATTTGAGCTGTTCCCAATTCTGTTTTACTTCCTCTTCATCTGCTACTTTGACATCTCCATAGATATGAGGATGTCTATAAATGAGTTTTTCACAGATCTCATCACAGACATCTGCAATGTCAAAGTCTTGGGTTTCAGAACCAATTTTAGCGTAAAAAACTAAATGCAATAAGAGATCACCTAACTCTTTCTTTACCTCTTCCAGGTCGTTGTTGAGGATAGCATCTCCCAATTCGTAGGTTTCTTCTATAGTTAAATGGCGAAGTGATTCCATAGTTTGTTTGCGATCCCATGGACACTGCTCCCTTAAATCGTCCATAATGTCTAAAAGTCTGCCAAAGGCTTCTAGTTTTTTGGCTTTTGAGTTCATTTCAAATAAATTTTGTTACAAAACTAAAGTATTTAAAATTGAAACATATTATTCTTATTTTTAGAGTTCATTAAAAACATAACAATTTATGAAAACCCTCTATCTATTATTGTTTGCAACTATTATTAGTTTTAGCTCTTGCAATCAACAACCCACAATTCAATTGAGCTACAATCTTGAGGATAGTGCTCTTATCCCCAAACCACTTGAAATTAGTCCTAGCAATCAAGCTTTTGGGCTCAATTCAAAAACGCAAATTAGCTATCAAGAATCTGAAGGACTACAAAAACAAGCTGAATTACTTCAAACTGCTTTAAACAAAGCTTATGGTTTAAATTTACAGCTGAGTGACAAGCGAGCTTCTTCTAATTCGATTCATCTGAGTATCGGTCTTGAAGATTCAAATTCAGAGGCTTATCAGATTGAGATTACTCCTTCTGGAATAGCACTTCAAGGAGCGAGTTCAGCGGCTGTATCTCGTGGTATTCAAACCATTAGACAATTGGTATCTGTAAATATTGTCGAAGGCACCGAAGAAACTAGGGCAATTCCAACAGGAACTATATCTGATAAACCTGCAATGGATTACAGAGGAGCGATGTTGGACGTGTCAAGACACTTCTTTTCAGTAGATGAAGTTAAACGCTATATCGATCAATTAGCTTATTACAAAATCAACAAATTTCATATGCACCTCACTGATGATCAAGGTTGGAGAATTGAAATTAAATCTTGGCCTAAACTAACAACAGTAGGTGGTTCTACAGAAGTCGGTGGTGAATCAGGAGGCTTTTACACCCAAGAAGAATTCAAAGAATTGATCGCCTATGCTGCTGATCGCCATATCGAAATCATACCTGAAGTAGATATGCCAGGACATACCAATGCTGCTTCTGTAGCATATCCTCAACTCAATGGGAATGGCAAGACTCCAGAACTCTACGAAGGAACCAAAGTTGGATTTAGCACCTTTGACACTAGAAGTGAACAGGTTTATGAGTTTATCGATGATGTCGTTGGAGAACTAGCAGCTATTAGCCCAAGTCCTTATTTTCACTTAGGTGGTGATGAGAGTCATTCTACTAAGAAAGAAGATTTTATCTACTTCATTAACCGAGTGAGTAAGATTGTAAACAAACACGGTAAAAAGGTAATTGGTTGGGATGAAATTGCTCATGCTGAAGTTCCTAAACCAGCAGTAGCTCAATATTGGGCTTCAAACGAAAATGCTGCATTAGCCGCTGAAAAAGGATTAAAAGTATTGTTGTCTCCAGCTAAGAAAATCTATCTCGATATGCAGTACGATTCCCTATCGCCTTACGGTTTACATTGGGCTGCTTATGTTCCAGTTAAGGATGCCTACGATTGGGATCCATACTCCTACGCTAGTATTGATGAATCGGCTATTTTTGGAATGGAAGCACCGCTTTGGTCAGAAACCATTTTCGATTCTAACTCCTTAGAATATCTTGCATTTCCAAGAGTTTTAGCTGTAGCTGAACTCGCATGGATGCCTAAGGGAACAACCTTGTGGGATGACTTTAAAAAGCGTTTAGAGGCTCAATCACACTATTTTGCTCGTGAAGAGATTAATTACTACGCTTCTCCAGATATCAATTGGGAATAACACTAAGATTCAGAAGGGGCTTCGGCCTCTTCTTTTTTGTCTTCATCTAAAGAAATCAATCCTTTATCTATAAGGATATTATACCACTGAATTACTTTCTTAATATCAGAAGGATACACTCGATCTTCATCAAAATTAGGAAGCACTTCAAAGAAGTACTCTTCTAATTCGTCTTTAGAAGCCTTGTGTGAAACAGAGGTATTCTTACCTTCTTCCTTTTCGAACATATTTTTGAATACCTCCTTTAAGGGAACCTCTTCTTCTAAGGTATAGATTGCTATTTCAGATAATACACTGA
>DAIRFL010000097.1:0-7463 GCA_036795105.1 Flavobacteriaceae bacterium
GTAGCTCTTGATTGACTTCTATTCGAATAGCCTGATAGAGTTGTGCTAAAAACTTCTGATCTCTAAAACCCTTTAAAAAAGGTTTGAGAACTGTTTTTAAGTCCTCCGTCGTTTCAATTGCTCGATTGGTTCGAGCACTTACAATGACCCTAGCGATACGTCTTGAATTTTTTAAGTCTCCGTATTGATAGAGCACTGAAGCCAAATCCTCTTCACTGTAATTGTTAACCACTTCTCTTGCACTGAGCTCCGAACGTTTGTTCATTCGCATATCCAACACCCCTTCAGTTCGTGTTGAAAAACCTCTACTCGCCTCGTCGAACTGATGTGATGACACACCGAAATCAGCTAGGATTCCATCGACCTTGGTCACTTTATAAAACCTGAGAAAGCGACTGATATATCTGAAATTTTCAGGAATGAGCGTCAATCGAGGATCGTCTACCACATTCGCTTGAGCATCGGGATCCTGATCAAATGCATAGAGTTTTCCACCGGCTCCTAAACGAGATAAAATCTCTCGAGAGTGACCTCCTCCGCCATAAGTAACATCCACGTAAATTCCATCGGGTTTGATTGCCAAACCATCCACGGTCTCCTTTAAAAGAACAGGTTTATGATAGTTCGTCTCCATCCCCACCCATTACTTCTTCAGCTAGACTCGCAAAGTCTGTAGTAGTATCATCCAAGATCGCTTCATAAGAAGCCTTGTCCCAGATTTCGACGATATTGATCGCTGCAGATAAGACTACCTGCTTGTCAATCTTGGCAATTCCCATCAAGTTTTTGGGAATCAACAAACGGCCTGCTGCATCTACATCGATGATTTTCACACCAGCAGTAAACCTTCTGATAAAGTCGTTGTTCTTTTTAACAAAGCGGTTCTTTTTGTTCATCTGCTCCATAAGCAGTTTCCACTCACTCATGGGGTAGAGTTCTAGACAATCTTGGAACACTGCTCTTTTAATTACAAACCCCTCAGAAATCACAGCTGCCAATTGCTTTTTTAAAGCAACAGGCAACATCACTCTTCCCTTAGCGTCTGCATTACAGTCGTATGTACCAATTAAATTTTGCACTAGTGTTTGGCTTTGTTTGAATTCAAAAATAGGGATTTATTCCCACTTTTTACCACTTTTTCCCACATTGTTAATAAGTTTTCCTTCAAACTGCAGTCAGAACAACAAATAGCTTGATTTATAAGGGGTTAATAAGTGGTAAGAAATGAATTTGAAGAGCGATTACTATCGACTACAGCTCAAAAAAGCATTCAAAAAAAATTCTCAAACAATGCATTTTTTTGGCTACTTTTACCTACTCAAAATCAATCTTCAAAACCAAATTTTTGAGCCAAATTGACCGCATAAAAGACCCTATTCACAAAGAGATGGATCTCTTTGAAGAAAAGTTCTACGAGTCTATGACCACACGCGTAGCGCTTTTAAATAGAATTACCTACTATATTGTCAATAGAAAGGGGAAACAAATGCGGCCTATGTTTGTTTTTCTCACTGCTAAAATGATTAATGAGGGAGCACTCAATGAACGAACTTACAGAGGAGCTTCAGTAATTGAACTCATTCACACTGCCACCTTAGTTCACGACGATGTAGTGGACGATTCCGATAAGCGAAGAGGATTCTTTTCGATTAATGCACTTTGGAAAAACAAAATAGCGGTACTCGTTGGAGACTACCTCCTCTCAAAAGGATTGTTGCTTTGTATTGACAACGATGATTTTGATCTTTTAAAAATCATTTCTACCGCTGTAAGAGAAATGAGTGAAGGAGAGTTGCTTCAGTTGGAGAAAGCAAAAAGCTTGGACATCACTGAAGAGGTCTATTACGAGATTATCCGTAAGAAGACGGCCACGCTGATCGCCTCTTGTTGTAGCTTAGGCGCTGCCTCAGTTAAGCCTGGAAGTGATGATGTGGCTACCTTTAGAGAATTTGGAACCTTGATTGGACTAGCCTTTCAAATTAAAGACGATCTCTTTGACTACGGATCCCGTAAGATTGGGAAGCCCCTTGGAATAGACATCAAGGAACAAAAAATGACCCTACCGCTGATCCATGCGCTCAAAGTAGCAGACAAAAAGGACCAAAAGTGGATGCTGGAGATTGTTAAAAAATACAATACCGACAAAAAGCGAGTAGCTCAACTCATTCAAAAAGTAAAAGACTTAGGCGGATTGAGCTATGCTGAAGATAGAATGCACCAGTTTAAAGACCAGGCTCTAAAACTTTTAGAACCCTATAATGATTCCCCCTATAAACGATCGCTAATCGATATGGTCGACTATGTGGTCGAACGTAAAATATAAGGGTTTTTAATTCTCTTGTATTGTCTTATCTTTAAACTCCAAAGCTCAAAATAAGTCCTATTGATTTCAAAAAGCACCATAGATCAAGTATATGAAACCGCCCGTGTGGAAGAGGTGATAGGTGATTTTGTACAACTCAAAAAGTCTGGTGCTAATTACAAAGGACTCAGCCCCTTTAGCGATGAGCGCACTCCTAGCTTTATGGTTTCACCGGTAAAGCAAATTTGGAAAGATTTCTCCTCTGGAAAGGGTGGTAATGTCGTTGCTTTTGTGATGGAACACGAGCATTTCAGTTATCCAGAAGCCATCAAATACCTCGCTAAGAAGTACAATATTGAAGTTGAAGAAACCGAACAAACCGATGAGCAAAAGAAAGCCATGGACGAAATGGAGAGTATGTATTTACTCTCAGAATACGCTCAGGAGCAATTTTCAAAAACACTCTGGGAACACCCTCTTGGTAAATCCATTGGACTGACTTATTTCAAAGAACGCGGTTTTACCGATGAGACCATCAAAAGTTTTCACCTGGGATACTGTCTCGACAATTGGGATGATTTTACCACAAAGGCCCTAGAAGACAAATACCAACTAGAATTCTTAGAAAAAACCGGACTTTCCATTGTCAAAAAATCTGAAGATGGCTCCTCAAAAAGCTTCGATCGATTTAAGGGTCGGGTGATGTTTCCCATACATTCTATGAGTGGAAGGGTACTTGGATTCGGAGGGAGAATTCTAAAGAAAGATCCCAAAGCTGCCAAATACCTCAACTCCCCTGAGAGTCCTATTTACCACAAAAGCAAGGTTCTATACGGTATCTATCACGCAAAAGGAGCAATTGCAAAACAAGATAATTGTTATTTAGTCGAGGGGTATACCGATGTGATTCAATTCCATCAAAGAGGGATTCACAATGTAGTTTCCTCTTCAGGAACTGCGCTTACTCCCGAACAGATTCGTCTGATTAACAGGTTGACCAAAAATATCACGGTGCTTTTTGACGGTGATGCAGCCGGGCTAAGAGCTTCACTAAGAGGTGTTGATTTAATCCTCGCTCAAGGGATGAATGTAAAAGTTTGTAGCTTTCCCGACGGAGAGGACCCCGATTCCTTTGCCAAGAATAATTCACTCGAAGAAGTTCAAACCTACTTGGAAGAAAACTCCAAAGATTTTATTGGATTTAAAGCATCCCTATTTGCCGAGGAATCTAAAGACGATCCAATTAAAAGAGCACAGACCATCCGAGAAATTGTGGAGAGTATTGCCAAGATTCCCGACACCATTCAAAGGGAGGTATACATTCAGTCCTGTGCCAAGATTATGGAAGTGTCTGAGGCAGTACTCTTTGACAGCCTTGCCCAAATCACCAAAAAGGATTTTAATAATGCTCAAAAACTCGCTTCAAAATCCAGACAAGAAGCCTTTAAGGTAGTTAAACACAAACCTGAGGAACAAAAGCTCAATGTACAATTTGAATTAGAGCGCAAAATAATCGAACTCTTACTGCTCTATGGTTCTCATAAGGATCATTTTCAAGATGAAATCCTCGACAAGGACAAGGATGGAAACCTAGTCAACAAGCCAGTCGCCGTTGATTATAAGGTCTATGAAAAAATATACCTCGATCTTCAACAAGATGAAATCGAGTTTTCTCAACCTCAATTCAAATCCATTTACTACGAGCTTATTCAAGGGTTCAATCAAGATGAAAATTTTAAGGTACAGCACTTTATCAATACGCAAGATCAAGAATTTTCATCCATGCTCTCGAGTATCTTAATGGAAGATGAAAAATACCTACTTAACAATTGGGAGTCTAAAAACATCTTTCCCAAAGAAAAAGAAAAGAGCGTTGCTCAACTAACAACAGAGACCATACTCACCCTGCGTTGTAATCTAATCAATAAGCGTATTGAAGAACTCAAGCAGCAAACCAAAGAAGAGGAGGCTAATATTAAATGGCTTTTAGAAGAAATTATGGATTTTCAAAAGTTGCTCACTAATTTGAGCAAACGACTCAATAGGGTCTTAGTAGTTTAGTTTAGATTTAAGCTCAATGCGTAACAGTAATCAATAATAGACCTGTTTTCGATACATTCTACCCATGCTTTTTCTAAATGACTAAAGTCTTTGAGCTGTGTAGCGGTAAAACCCTTAAACTTTTCTGCAATTAGCTCCATATGCAAAAGCTCTTTTTCATCGAATAAATCCCCATTGAATTTGAGAGAAGTTCCTGGTTGAATTCGAGGAACCATAACTCCAATTTCAAACTCTTCATAACTTATTTCAATACAATTTTCTGTTTCTAGGTATTCGTATATCGATCGGAAATTATCGAGTGCAGGTCCTTGCTCAAGTGCTCTATAGACAGATCCACT
Organism: Flavobacteriaceae bacterium; assembly: GCA_036795105.1. Lineage (GTDB taxonomy): Bacteria > Bacteroidota > Bacteroidia > Flavobacteriales > Flavobacteriaceae > MAG-120531. Next base: position 4,702 of record DAIRFL010000097.1, read on the forward strand.
AATAGAAAATCCCGTTTGTTTAAAGTGATTAAAATCAGTGTAAAACAACAATTTATTCATTCGCGTTATTGATGGAGCCATTCGCTGAGAGAAAAACAGTATCATATGAAATAGCTTATCAGAATTTGGTTTTCTAAAACCTGTAACTGTTGTCGGTTTTCGATCTGGAATTAGAAATTTGAGTATCGTTTGTCTCGATCCATTTTGTTGTTGCTCTTCAACCGATTGAATTTTATTCAACAGTTTGGATTTTTCCTTGCTGCTTATCGTCGAACACTCTTCAACTAAAGATCTAAAACCACAGGGGTTGTTCATCACTGTTCGAATCAAATTTGAATTGGATAAACTGGGGATTTCTCCCTGTTCATAATTTCGGTACCCATTAATTCCCAAGCCCAAAATTTTAGACATCTTTGACGCAGAAAGCCCATAGGTTTTTCTAAACAAAATCAACTCTTCCACAAAGGGAATGGAGTATTTAGCCCTATAGTGATTGTATACCTGATTTTCATTGAAGTCATCCAGATCAGTTGTTGTAAAATACTCCCCACTTTCTTCACAGTAAAAGCTCAGATGAACATAATCAAAGTCTTCCTTTCTAAAATTCTGTTTTGAAAGTGATGCTTGTAGAGGCATTTCTTTTTCGCTGACCGGACTTTTCATCGACTATTATTATCTTCTGTTAGACTAAGTTAAGAAACTTATTTTAAGTCCTTTGGAATTTCACAAACAGGAATAGGATTCATCTTGTGCTTATTTGCCAAATGCAATCTTTTGTAGATTTCAAAGACTTCAGCCTGTCTCCCAGTAAAATCGCTAGCAGTACTTCCTCTCTCATAGACATCCATCGCCCATTCGAGCTCAGGATAAGATGCTCCCAATTGATCTTCATCATTGCGATCATCTCCCCAAAGTCCATCGGTTGGAGGCGCATCTTGAATTTCATCGGATACTCCAAGGGCTGCTGCAAGCTCGTATACTTCGGTCTTTAAGAGATCTGCTATTGGACTCAGGTCTACTCCCCCATCTCCGTATTTGGTATAAAAACCAACTCCAAAATCTTCTACTTTGTTCCCGGTACCCGCTACGAGCAAACCTTCTAATGCGGCAAAGTAATAGAGACTAGTCATTCGAAGTCGTGCCCTGGTATTAGCAAGGGACATAAATCGATCTTCTTCCTTTTCAACAGCAGGAAAAGAAGCGACCAAGGCATCGAAAACAGGAGTGAGATTAACCCAATGATCGGAGACATTTTCGTGATGTTCTTTAAGCCAATTAATGTGATTTCTCGCACGACTCACCTGATTTTCTGATTGGTGAATCGGCATTTCTAAACAGATGACTTTAAGACCTGTCTTTGCACATAAGGTGGAGGTAAGTGCAGAGTCAATTCCACCTGAAACACCGACTACAAAACCTTGAACTTTTGCCTTTGTTGCGTAATCTTTTAACCAATCGACTATATGAGAGATGACTTTTTGAGTATTCATTTTTAAACGTATTTTAATTCACTACCTTTGCACTTCTACAAAACTAATGGCTTTCAAGGAAATATTATATGCATAGAACACTTTTATTTTTTTTCAGCCTTGTAGGCTTCCTCTACTTGAGTTCTTGCGAGAATGAGAAAGCAGCTAGGACTATTGAAATTACTCAGACCATTCCCATTGAGCGGTTTGAGTTGGCCTTTGCAGATACAAGTATCCCCTTAAAAACACTCAAAAGCTCCTATCCCTATTTATTTCCGACTCAGACGGCTGATTCCATTTGGATTAAAAAGCGCAATGACCAGCTTGAAATTCAGTTGATAAGAGCTATAGATTCTGTTTTTAAGGACATGAAACCGCAGCAGGAAGAACTCAATAAACTCTTTAGCTATTACCACTATTACTTTCCAAATGCTACAATTCCCAAGGGAATCAGTCTAAGCACGAATATCGATTACTTTTCAAGAGTGATTTATGCCGACAGCCTGTTGCTTATGGGATTGGATAACTTTTTAGGCAGTGAACACCCCTTTTATCAAAATTTTCCGAGCTACTTAAAACAGACTATGAGTCCTCAGCATCTCGTTCATTCGATTGCAGAACAGCTAGCTCTTTCTAAACTACCTAAAAACAAGGAGACCACCTTCCTTTCTAAAATTATTTATGAAGGAAAGCTCCTCTATTTACAACAGCGTCTAGTACCGGATAAATCCTTAGCTAATAGACTGGGATATACAGAACAACAATTAAAATGGGCACAGCTAAACGAAGCTGAAATATGGCGTTATTTTATCGACAGAGAACTGCTCTATAGCACTGATAGAGAATTGGAATTTCGCTTTATAACACCAGCCCCCTTTTCAAAGTTCAAGCTCGCTTTAGACAAAGAATCTCCGGGTAGAATCGGGCGATTTATCGGCTATAGAATTGTGAGTTCCTATATGAATAACAACAATAGCAGCCTGGATCTTCTCCTGGGAGAATCAGCAGTAAACATCTTAAAAAAAGCAACTTATAAACCCTTAAAACAATGAGTGACCTACACCAATCTACTATAGAATTAAAAGTAGCCTTAGACGAAAATAGAGTGCCCGAAAAACTCTCTTGGAGTACTGAGGATGGAGGAATTAATAACGAGGAAGCAAAAGCCATGTTATTATCGGTATGGGATTCCAAAAACAAGGAATCGCTCAAAATTGATCTTTGGACCAAAGACATGCCAGTAGACGAAATGAAAATCTTTTTTCACCAAACACTGATGAGTCTATCAGACAC
>DAIRFL010000319.1:0-1130 GCA_036795105.1 Flavobacteriaceae bacterium
TGCCTGAATTGATGGCAGTAGCTGAGTATGTAACCAAGGTTCACGCCATTTGTGCTCGAACAGGGAAACTCGCTAATTACTCTCATCGAAAAGCAGCTGATCAAGACATGCAAGTGATGCTAGGTGAAACAGATGTTTACGAACCCCTCAGTAGAGAAGCTTTTTACAAGGAACAACTTTCTAAAAAGCTCAAGCAAATGAATGTTGATACAGAAATCCTTTCTTCAAAAGATGCCTCTAAAAAATAAAACGACTCTTGAAATTGATCTATCTGCATTAGCTCACAACTATAAGACACTTAGAGCTGAAACCAGTCCAAAAACCAAGTTTATGGCAGTTGTTAAAGCCAATGCCTATGGAAGTGATTCAATTGCGATTGCCAAAAAATTAGTGGACCTTGGAGCGGATTATTTTGCCGTTGCATACGCCTTAGAAGGTGAGGTTCTAAGAGCTCAGGGAATTCAAAAACCCATATTGGTATTACACCCACAGAAGGATCAATTAGAATCAATTTTAAAATTGAATCTCGAACCTACTATCTATTCATTTAACGGATTAGAAGAGGTGATTGCTTACTCACAAAACCAATTGGTTCCCATACATATCAAAGTCAACACTGGATTAAATCGATTGGGATTTAAGCCGTCTGAACTCGATTCGGTGATTGAACTTTTAAAAGAGCATCCATCTCTAGAACTCAAAAGTGTATACTCTCATTTAATCGCTTCTGAAGATCCGCATTCAAAAGAGATATGCCAGGGGCAAATCGCTGCTTACAATGAATCGGTTGAACGATTCAAAAAAGCTGGAATCACCATTCCACTTCGTCATATGACTAATACCTCTGGAATCTTAAATTACAAAGAGGCTCATTTTGAAATGGTGCGATCGGGGATAGGGCTCTATGGTTTTGCCAATGGATCCTACGACAGTAATCTAAAGCCTATAGGTAGTTTAAAAACTGTTATTTCAAAAATCAACGAGCTATCCAAAGGTGAAGGAGTTGGATACAATTCTGGTTTTGTCGCTGATAGTAAGATGCGAGTTGCGACCTTGCCAATTGGACATGCCGATGGTATCAGTAGAATTTACTCTAAGGGGAAGGCTGCAGTTTGGATTCACAATCAGCC
>DAIRFL010000098.1:0-7443 GCA_036795105.1 Flavobacteriaceae bacterium
GAATCAAAGCAAATTCAAAGAAAGCTTTACATATTTAACGAACTTGTTGCTAATAATATTTATTTCAACAGAGATCTTGCGATTACGAGCAATTGAATTTCAGAAGTTCCTTCGTAAATCTGAGTAATTTTTGCATCTCTCATCATGCGTTCCACATGATATTCTCTTACATAACCATTTCCTCCGTGAATCTGCACCGCCTCAATGGTTACCTCCATCGCTACCTTAGAAGCGTAGTATTTAGCCATAGCAGAAGCTACATCATAAGACTGATGCGCATCTTTAAGACGTGCAGCCTTATAGACTAATGTTCTCGCAGCCTCGATATCGGTTCTCATTTTCGCCAATTTAAACTGAATCGCCTGATGACTGCTGATCGGCTTCCCAAATGTTTCACGTTCTTTAGCATAAGCTAAGGAGCGCTCATAAGCACCTTGAGCAATACCCAAAGCCTGAGCCGCGATTCCGATTCTACCTCCATTGATGGTTTCCATTGCGAATTTAAAACCAAAACCCAAGTCTCCTATTAAATTCTCTTTTGGAACTTTTACTTGATTAAATAAAAGGGAGTGGGTATCACTAGAACGAATTCCCAATTTATCCTCCTTTGGACCAATCTCAAATCCCTCCATTCCCTTTTCAACAATAAAACAACTGATTCCCTTATGACCCAATGTTGGATCCGTTTGAGCTATCACTAAATAGATATCCGCAGTTGAGCCATTGGTAATCCAATTCTTAGTTCCTGTAAGTTCAAAATAAGTTCCCTTATCAACTGCCTTAGTCTTTAAATGAGCTGCATCACTTCCAGCCTCAGGTTCTGACAAACAAAAGGCTCCCAATTTTCTTCCAGAAGCTAATTCCTTTAAATAGGTGTTTTTCTGATCCTCATTTCCATAAGCCTCCAATCCCCAACAAACAAGAGAGTTGTTCACCGACATAATCACTGCTGTAGAGGCATCGACTTTTGAAATTTCTTCCATCGCCATTACGTAAGACAGCGTATCCATTCCACTACCCTCATAGTCAGGACTCACCATCATTCCCATAAAGCCTAATTCGGCCATTTGTGTTACCCAATGATGAGGAAAAAGTTCTTTTTTATCCCGATCTAAAATATCAGTTGCTAAGTAATTTTGAGCAAAATCTCTTGCTGCTTCAGTAATTAAATTTTGTTCTTGAGTAAGTTTAGTAGTCATATAGAGGATTTACCTATTAAATATATAAAATCTTCTCAAGAGAATTAAAAAATAAAAGCGATAAAAAGCCAAAAACCCAAAAGTGAATCCCATAAAAAACAAATAGCTAAATTCTCAAGTTTACATTTTTTGCAATAGAAATTTAATAAGACTATTATTTTTCGCTACAAATGCCCATTTGATTGTGTAAAGCCTATTCTAAGCTCTATTTTTGTGAAAAATCACGATTTATGAGGAAATTAGAACAACAGGGATTGTACTTCCCAGAATACGAACACGACAATTGCGGCGCTGGTTTTATATGTAGCTTAGAAGGAAAAAAATCTAATGATATTATTCATAAGGCATTAGAGATCTTAGATAAACTAGAACACAGAGGAGCTGTTAGTTCCGATGGAAAGACCGGAGATGGAGCAGGAATCCTCATCGATATCCCACATGAGTTCTTTACCGAGGAATGTGACTTTGAACTTCCAAAGGCTTGTGAGTACGCAGTTGCCAATGTGTTTTTACCACAAAAGGACAATCAACGCGAATTCTGTATCAATACCTTAGAAGAAAACATCAAAGCACAGGGATTAACCCTTTTAGGATGGAGAGCTGTGCCAGTAAACAAATCTGTTCCTGGTAGAATTGCAGCTGAAACAGAACCTTATATCGCTCAAATATTCATTGGAAAATCTGATGCAAAACAAGATATCAATGACTTTAACCGTCAGTTATTTATAGCCAGAAAAAAGACTGAACACACGGTATACAACTCTAAATTGTCAGAACAAGGATTCTTCTACATTCCAAGTTTATCGACAAAGATCATCATCTTTAAAGGACTCTTGATGCCAGAAGATATCAGTCTTTACTACAGAGATCTACAAGATCCTAGAGTAGTAACTCGTTTGGCTCTAGTTCACCAACGTTTCTCAACCAACACCTTCCCTACTTGGGACTTGGCACAGCCATTTAGATATATGTGTCACAATGGAGAGATCAACACGCTGAGAGGAAACGTATCGCGTATGCGTTCTAGAGAAGAACTCTTAGAAAGTGATCTTTTTGGAGAGGATATCAAAGAAATTTTACCAATCATACTTCCTAATAAATCGGATTCTGCAACTCTTGATATGGTTGTTGAGTTATTACTGATGACTGGTAGATCACTTCCTGAAGTAATGATGATACTCGTTCCTGAAGCATGGGAAAAGAACGATGAAATGTCAGATGACAAAAAAGCGTTCTACGAGTATCACTCCTGTATGATGGAACCATGGGACGGTCCTGCTTCAATTCCATTTACTGATGGAAACTATATCGGAGCAGTACTCGACAGAAACGGTCTTAGACCATCTCGTTATTCAGTGACTAAAGATGGTTATGTAATCATGTCTTCTGAAACTGGAGTTGTTGATATCGAGCCTTCAAATGTTGAATTACACGGTCGTTTAGAACCTGGAAAAATGTTTCTAGTAAATATGGCTGAAGGTCGTATTATTCAAGATGAAGAAGTAAAAGAAAGCATTGCCAAGAGACAGCCTTACAAAAAATGGGTAAACAAAAACCTAGTACACCTTAAAGACATTCCTTATAACGACTGTCCATTGTTTATCGGTGAAGCTCCCTTGGATCAACGCAAAGTGTCTTATGGATATACCCGTGAAGACATCAACACCATTATTATGCCAATGGCAGAAAGCGGTAAAGAACCAATAGGTTCAATGGGTACCGACACTCCTATTGCTGTACTTTCACAGCGTCCACAACTTGTATATAACTATTTCCAACAACTATTCGCTCAGGTAACCAATCCACCATTGGATGGTATACGCGAAGAAATGATTACCGATATTAGTTTAACACTAGGGTCTGATCAAAATATCTTTGAAGAAACAGAATTACACTGTCGTAAATTAAAGATTCAAAATCCTGTCATTTCTAAAGAAGACTTGGATAAGATTAAAAATTACGATGCCAGTCCTGACTACAAAGTAGAAAGCTTACAAATGCTTTACAATGTAGAACGAGGACATAACGGTTTAGAAGAAGGGTTACAATCCCTACTCGATCAGGCTGAAAAAGCAATTGATGCAGGAACCAATATCATTATTTTATCGGATCGCTATGTATCAAGTACACAGGCAGCAATTCCAGCATTACTCGCCTGTTCTTTTGTAAACTCGGGTCTACAAAAACTCAGAAAGCGTTCTAAAGCAAGTATCATTATCGAATCTGCAGAACCTAGAGAAGTACATCATTTTGCACTCTTATTCGGTTTTGGTGCTTCTGCAATCAACCCTTATCTCGTCAATGAAATTATCGCTGAGAAGATGAAGGAAGATGAAATTACGAACTATTCTTTTGAAGAAGCGATTGAAAACTACAACCAAGCAGTTGGAAAAGGAATCCTCAAAGTGATGAACAAAATGGGAGTTTCAACCCTAAACTCTTATAGAGGATCACAACTTTTTGAATGTATTGGACTGAACTCTAAAGTAGTTGAGAAATACTTCCCAAGAACAACAACTCGTATCCAAGGAATCGGCCTTTACGAACTCGAAAAAGAGATCAACAAACGTCACCAAAAAGCATTTGCAACTGATCATGTTGCAGGTACTTTAGACCTTGAAATAGGAGGAGATTACCGTTGGAGAAGAGATGGAGAAAAACATATGTTTAATCCGCTTACTGTAGCAAAACTTCAAAAAGCAGTACGTTCTAACGAAAAAACTACTTATAAAGAATACGCTGAACTCGTCAATGAGCAGTCTAAGAACCTCATGACCATTAGAGGTCTCTTAGAATTCTCCAACTACGATCCAATTCCATTGGACGAAGTAGAACCATGGACGGAGATTGTAAAACGTTTTAAAACTGGAGCCATGTCCTATGGATCCATTTCACAAGAAGCTCATGAGAACCTAGCCATTGCAATGAACCGTATTGGAGGTAAATCCAACTCAGGTGAAGGTGGTGAAAATCCTCTTAGATTCTATAAAACTCAGCAAGGAGATTGGAAAAACTCAGCAATTAAGCAGGTAGCATCAGGTCGTTTTGGAGTTAGCTCCAACTACCTTACCAATGCAGCTGAGATTCAAATCAAAATGGCACAGGGAGCAAAACCAGGAGAAGGTGGTCAATTACCTGGTCCTAAGGTAAACCCTGAAATCGCCAAAACAAGAAATTCGACTCCATACGTAGGACTCATCTCACCACCACCACATCACGATATCTATTCGATTGAGGATTTATCGCAATTGATCTACGATTTAAAATCGGCAAACAGAGAGGCGAGAATCAACGTGAAATTAGTATCAGAAGTAGGTGTTGGAACGGTAGCAGCTGGAGTATCAAAAGCAAAAGCTGATGTGATCTTAATCTCAGGATTTGACGGAGGTACGGGTGCATCACCACTTACTTCACTCAAGCACGCTGGTCTTCCATGGGAGCTCGGTATTGCAGAAGCGCAACAAACACTTATAATGAACGACCTTAGAAACCGTATCCGCCTCGAGTGTGACGGTCAGCTAAAAACAGGTCGTGATGTCGCTATTGCTTGTTTACTTGGAGCAGAGGAATTTGGATTTGCAACAGCACCACTAGTAGCTTCCGGATGTGTAATGATGCGTGTATGTCACCTCAATACTTGCCCTGTAGGTATTGCAACTCAAAACCCAGAGCTTAGAAAACGCTTTAAAGGGGAACCAGAACACGTGGTTAACTTCATGTATTTCGTAGCTCAAGAGCTTAGAGAAATCATGGCTCAGTTAGGATTTAGAACGGTTGATGAAATGGTAGGTCAGGTTCAAAAACTAGATCGCAAACAAGTCATCGAGCACTATAAAGCTGCTGGAGTAGACTTAAGTCCAATTTTACACCAGGTAAAAGTACCAGCTGGAACCAAGTTCTACAATACAGAAAAACAAGAACACCATATTGAAGATTCTATTGAATTTGAGATTATCGAAAAAGCCCACCCTGCACTGTACAGAAAAGAGCGCATGAGCTTAGACTTCCCGATCAAAAACACGGATCGTGCAGTAGGAGCCATCATCTCGAATGAGATTTCTAAGAAATACGGAGCACAAGGACTTCCTGAAAATACCCTAAAACTCAACTTTAGTGGTTCAGCTGGACAGAGTTTTGGAGCCTTTGCAACCAAAGGACTCACCATGACTGTTCTTGGAAACACCAATGACTATTTAGGAAAAGGTTTATCTGGAGCAAAGCTCATCGTTAAGGTTCCAGATGAAGCAACCATTAAACCTGAAGAGAACATCATCACAGGTAACGTAACCTTATTTGGGGCAACTACTGGTGAAGCCTACATCAACGGTATTGCAGGAGAGCGTTTCTGTGTTAGAAACTCAGGAGCAACTGCAGTTGTTGAAGGAATTGGAGATCACGGTTGTGAGTATATGACTGGAGGTACTGCTGTTATCCTAGGAGAAGTTGGAAGAAACTTCGGATCAGGTATGAGTGGTGGTATTGCATACATCTACGACAAGAACAAAACATTTAAATCGAAGTGTAAAGCAGAAGGACTCAACCTTCTAGATGTAAGTGAAGATCAAGACCAAGAACTATTAAAACAATTAATAGAGAATCACTACAATGCGACTTCAAGTCCATTGGCACAGCGAATCTTAGAAGATTGGGAACACCAGCTTGGATCATTTATAAAAGTATTCCCAGAGGAATACCGCCAAGCACTAGAGCGAATTGCACAAGAAACTGCTGAAACTTTATAATATTATGGGAAAGATTACTGGATTTTTAGAATTTGACAGAAAAGTTGAAGCCTACGAAAAAGTAGAAGAACGAATTAAAAACTACAAGGAATTTACCGTTCCTATGGAGGAAAAAGATCTCAAAGATCAAGGAGCTCGTTGTATGAACTGCGGAATTCCATTCTGCCATTCAGGTTGTCCTCTTGGAAACTTAATTCCTGATTTCAACGATGCGGTTTACCAAGGTAAATGGGAGAAAGCAGCTAGAATATTACACTCAACAAACAACTTCCCTGAATTTACAGGAAGATTGTGTCCTGCTCCATGTGAGGAGGCTTGTGTACTCGGAATCAATGCTGATCCTGTTACCATTGAAAACATCGAAAAGAATGTAGTTGAAACTGCATTTGCACAAGGATGGGTTACTGCTTCATCACCAGAACACAGAACTGGTAAAAAAGTTGCCGTAGTAGGATCAGGTCCTGCTGGATTAGCAGCTGCACAACAGCTTAACAGAGCTGGTCATTTAGTAACCGTATTTGAACGTGATTCAAAAGTAGGTGGTCTACTTCGTTTTGGAATTCCAGATTTCAAAATGGAAAAAGATGTTATCGATAGAAGAATCGCAATCATGGAAGAAGAAGGTATTGAGTTTAAGACCAATACTGAGATCGGAAAAGACATCAAAGCTGACCAATTAAAGGAAGAATTTGATGCTGTATTACTTTGTGGAGGTGCTACTGTCAGAAGAGGATTACCAATTCCAGGTGCAGAACTCAAAGGAGTGGTTCAAGCGATGGACTTCTTAAAACAAAACAACAAACGTGTTGGCGGAGAACAATTCGAAGGTGAAGAAATCTTAGCAACTGGAAAAGATGTCATCGTTATTGGAGGTGGTGATACCGGATCTGACTGTATTGGAACTTCGATTCGTCATGGAGCTACTTCAGTTTCAAACTTTGAAATCATGCCTAAGGGTACTCCTGAACGTCCTGCAAGCCAACCTTGGCCATTCTTTCCAATGAGACTCAAGACTAGTACTTCTCACAAAGAAGGTGCTGAACGATTCTTTAGTATTTCAACAAAAGAATTTATCGGAGATAAAGATGGGAACCTCAAAGGATTGAAAACTGTTGAAGTAGAATGGGTAAAAACTCCAGAAGGTAGACCACAACTCAAAGAAGTTGCAGGATCTGAAAAAGAGTGGAAAGCAGAGCTCGTTCTTCTTGCAATGGGATTCACAGGTTCAGAAACCACAGTTGCTGAGCAATTGGGATTAGAACTTGATGAGCGTACCAATATCAAAGCTACTGAAGTAGACTACAAAACAAATGTTGAAGGAGTATTTGCTGCAGGAGACCAACGTAGAGGACAATCACTCATCGTTTGGGCCATCTCTGAAGGTAGACAAGCTGCTCACCATGTAGACACGTATCTTATGGGTAGCTCTAATCTTCCATTAAAAGAAGAAGGAGATTTACCTAGAGTATAGAGAAATACAACAACTAAACAATAAGAAAGCC
>DAIRFL010000099.1:0-7423 GCA_036795105.1 Flavobacteriaceae bacterium
GAGTAAAGTAATCCAAATGATTGGACAAACGAACTTTTTCTTCGGTGATATCGTACTTTTCTAAATAGAAAATTAGCTCTTGTTAAAAGCGATTTTGATCCACGTTTTCTCTGAGATCAGCAACCGCCTTTTCCAAACGAGTTCGTATGGAAGCTAATCGATCCACATCGAGCTCAGAAGCTTCGTCCAAGAGTTCTTTTAGCCTCTTTATTCTGTGATTAAAATCATCAGCTAGGGCAGCCCCTTCTTCTTCTCTAAAGGTGTTAAAAGCATCAAGAGCCTGATCGATTCCAGAATTGATTTGATTCAACTCTTCAGCTTCGATTTCTTCCTTAGAACTCGATAGGGATTCAGGTAATCGCATGGCAATTTCCAAGGCTTTTTCGCCACTGATATTGGTGATGTTTTTAAGCTCCTCAATATAAGCTTGAATCACTGGAGTATTGATTTGACTAATGGTATCAACTCCTGTTTTTTCAATATAGAGACTGAAGTCAATCTTACCTCGTTCTACAGCAGAGGCAATTTTTTTTCGAAAACTCAGTTCGTGAGCCTTATAGGCAGAAGGAGCTCTCATATTGAGATCTAATCCCTTTGAATTGAGGGATCGTATTTCAATATTAATTTTCTTATCCGCAAGTTGAATCGTACACTTGCCGTAAGCGGTCATGGATTTGATCATGCTTTATTTTTTACAAAGCAAAGATACAAAGAAGGGATGAAACCCCTTTAGAGTTCTCTGATCCAAATATTTCTGTAACTCACTCTAGAATTATCTCCGTGATCCTGTAAGCGAAGTGGTGCTTTTCCATGGCGAATATTCTTTGGCCATCCGATATAGGCAGTAGTCCCTAAAATCTGATGATGGTCTTGAATTAAGACCCCATTGTGAAATACCGTTATGGTGCCCTTTTTAGTCACTCTTCCCAAGGCATCAAACTCTGGAGCGTGATAGATGATATCATAGCTGTTCCACGCTCCTGTAGGAACAGAGGCCATCGCAAGTGGAATGGCTTGTTTGTAAATAGACCCAACCTGTCCATTGACATAGGTAGGATTGTCATTGCTGTCTAAGACCTGAACTTCATAGCGCTCTTGGAGAAAAACTCCTGAATTTGCTCTCGATTGACCCTTCCCCATTACTTCTTTAGGAGAACTCCATTCAATGTGCAATTGAACATCTCCAAAGGATTGTTTGGTACGAATATCACCCGTTCTATTAGCTACTGTCATTGAACCGTCTTTATTGATCGTCCAGGGTGCAGCTCCTCCTTCTCCTTTTGTGGATTCCCAGGCATCTAAATTAGAACCGTCGAATAAGACGATTGCATCTGAGGGAGCAGAACCGTTCTTACCAGGGATTACCACTGGCGGTACAGGCTCGTAAAATTCAGTTGCTTCAGGTTTTGTGGGCTCCTCTTGTTGAGCAAAAACCCCCATTGAAACAAATAGTAAACACAATAAAGCTAGCTTGGTCGATTTCATAAAATTATTCGTTGAGTCGTTTGATATATATGTTTTTAAAGGCCACTTTGGAACCGTGTTCTTGAATTGAAATATGACCGGTCTTATAGGCTGCAAAGGAATGCCAGTTTCTAAATTTTGATCGAAGAATCATCGACAACCACTCGTCCGATCCAGGTGAAAATTCCAAGACGCGTTCACCGTTAAAATCCAAAAATCCTACTTGGTTGGTTTGATCCACATGCAATAGAAAGTGATTCCACTCATTGGGTCCCTTGGCAACAACTTTTGTTGGTGGCTTTAAATTATACAAGGCTCCTGCTCTATTGATGTCTCCACGTTGTTCAATATAGTCTGTCCAGGTGTCGTCGAGTATTTGAATTTCAGGACCGGTTCGATAAGGTTGATCGTGGGTGCCATCATCTAAAACTCCCCACATCACTCCTGAATTTCCAAGAGTATCGATCATCCATTCCATCGAAAGCTCAAAATCTGTAAACTGCTCGTCTGTAGTTAAATTAGCGCTTATGGATTCCGTTCTCTGCTTAGGATCGAATAACAAGACTCCGTCTTCTACGACCCATCCGTTGAAATTATCGTGTCCTCCATAAATATGCCAACCCGACAAATCAGCTCCATTAAAAAGCGGCTCAAAGCCATCTGGAGACGAACTACAAGAACTGATCAATAAGGAAATTCCCAGCAGGTAGATCCAATTTTTCATCAGTCGAGTGATTTGATTTGAATATTGCGATACCACACCTTGTCTCCGTGATCTTGAAGTGCGATTTTACCAGTTCTAGATACTCCAAAAGCTTCCCAATCTGCGAACTTAGAGTTGGAAACCATCTCATCCCACTCAGGACCGTGCACCGGGAAACTCACCACATTCACACCGTTGAGACGTACGGTCCCAATATTAGTGTGGTGGTTAATTCTAATCACACAGTGGTTCCACTCCATAGCAGGTTTCACCGCTTGGCGAGGAGCAATCATATCGTAAAGTGCTCCTGCTTTATGCGTTCCTTCTCCTACAAAAGAATCAGGGTGTTTAGCGTCGTCTAAAACTTGAATTTCAGGTCCTGTTAAGTATGGCTGAGAATACTTCTCATCCTCAACAACAGCCCACATAATCCCAGAGTTCCCCCCTTCGGCTATTTTCCACTCTAAGACGAGTTCAAAATTGGTGAATTCAGCATCAGTTACGATGTTTGAAGAACGTTTTTCTGTTCTAAGCGCAGGATCAAAAACCATGGCTCCTTCCTCAATGACCCAGCCGTTTAATTGATCGCCCCCTAAATAGGAATGCCATCCATTAAAAGACACCCCGTCAAATAATGATACGTAAGAGGCTTCTTTTGGAAGTTGAGTTGTTTCTTCTTTTTGTTGGTTCTGTTGTTTACATGAGCCCAGTAAAAATACTAGCGCTGTAGCGAATACTAATTGTTTCATATCTTAATCGTTTATTCCTAATATACTTCTGAGTTCGTCTTTGTCGGTTGCTTTACCCGCAAAGTCGTCGAAGGTCTTCTGAGTTGCTTCAATAATATGGTCCTGAATAAATTTAGCTCCTTCTCGAGCACCTTGCTCAGGAGATTTGATACAGCACTCCCATTCCATAACGGCCCATACATCACATCCGTATTGAGTCAGTTTCGAAAAAATGGTTTTAAAATCGATTTGACCATCTCCTAAGGAGCGGTAACGACCAGCTCGATTTCCCCAATCGTTATAGCCTCCAAAGGCACCTTTCTTTCCAGTTGGATTAAATTCAGAATCCTTAACGTGGAACGACTTGATAAATTCGTGATAGTGATCGATATACTCTATATAGTCTAATTGTTGCAACACAAAATGCGATGGGTCATAGAGAATATTAACTCTCTTGTGATTTCCAGTAGCTGCTAAAAAGCGTTCAAAGGTATCTCCATCGTGAATGTCTTCACCAGGGTGTACTTCATAACACACATCTACTCCTTGCTCGTCAAAGTGATTTAAGATTGGCATCCAACGCTTTGCCAATTCTTCAAATCCCATCTCCACCAGTCCAGCAGGACGTTGAGGCCAAGGGTGCATGGTGTGCCAAAGAAGAGCTCCAGAAAAAGTAGCATGTGCGTTTAATCCTAAGTGTTTACTAGCAGTCGCTGCCTTTTTAACAGTTTCTACTGCCCACTGCGTTCTCGCCTTTGGATTGTTCTTTACCGCGTCGGGCGCAAAGGCATCAAACATGGAATCATAAGCTGGATGAACAGCTACGAGTTGCCCCTGTAAGTGAGTTGAAAGTTCAGTGATCTCCAATCCATAAGAATTGATAGTTCCCTTTAACTCATCACAGTAATCTTTTGATTCAGCTGCCTTGTCTAAATCGATTAAAAAGGATTCCCATGTTGGAATCTGAATCCCCTTATATCCTAAATCAGCAGCCCATTTACACATCCCTTCAAGAGAGTTAAAGGGCGCCTTACTATCTACAAACTGCGCTAAAAATACCGCAGGTCCTTTAATTGTTTTCATCTTAATCTTGTTTATCTAATTCAACCCAAACATTTCCATCTAGTTGAGACTTCACCGTACTCTCAATAAAGTTTAATCCACGAACCCCATCGATCACAGTAGGATATTCTCCCGATCTTGGATTTTGATTTCTGATGGCTCTTGCTACACCTAAATAGATGTTAGCCATCGAATCAAAAATTCCTTCAGGGTGTCCTGGAGGTAACTTAGTTCCATCCAATGAGAATTCAGATAAATAGGCATGTCCTGGTTTATAGACTTGCATTGGCTCAGAATCAGACATTACCTTTAAGAAATTTGGGTTTTCTTGTTCCCACTTCAAGGCTTTTTTAGACCCGTAGATCGCAATTGCCAATCCGTTTTCTTCTCCTGTAGCAATTTGACTTGAACGAAGTATTCCGCGAACTCCTCCTTCGATATGTAACATTACATTACCGTCAATATCCATTTTATTGTCCTCGTAGAGGTAATTCAGATCGGCGAGTAATTTTTCCACTCGCAATCCAGTAGTATACTCTACCATATTGAAGGCGTGGGTTCCAATATCTCCCATACAACAAGAAATACCCGCTTTTTCAGGATCTAACCTCCATATAGAAGAGCGCTTTTCTTTGTCGTGAATAATTGGATTGATCCACCCTTGATAGTATTGAACATCTACTTTTTGAATTTTTCCCAATTCTCCATTAGCAATCATATCACGCATTTGTCGAACCATTGGATATCCCGTATAAGTATGAGTAAGTCCAAAAATAACTCCTTTTTCACGCTGTAAATCTGCAAGGATCTTCGCTTCCTCATAGGTGTTGGTCATCGGTTTTTCACAGATTACGTGAAAGCCGTTTTCCATCAACTTTTTAGCCATTGGAAAATGCAAGAAGTTGGGTGTTTGTATCGAACACACTTGGATTCGTTCCTCCTTTGGAAGCTTTAATTCCTCTTCGATTAAGGTGTCAAAATCCTTGTAAATACGATTAGTAGGGATTCCAATTTCTTCAGCAAAACCGATATTCTCCTCCCAATTAGGATTAAAAACAGCTCCAGTTATTTCATAATTGTCGTTGATGAACGAGGCCACACGGTGTAATACTCCGATGAGTGAATCTCCTCCTCCTCCTAAAATTCCTAGTTTAATCTTCTGCATAGTTGTTATTATTTAAGCTTTATATTCAATTTTCTCATTTTTAAAAAATAGCGCAAAGAGCACAAATACTCCTAAAGCGAATAATGATGGGAAGGTCCAAATAGCCTTCCAATCGTGGACCCCATTTATAAGGTTTGCATCAGCTATTTGACCAGCAACCCAGAATCCGATCAACATACCAACTCCATAAGTCGCTAAAGTTATTAATCCCTGAGCCGCAGATTTTACTTTTTCTCCTGCCTTAGTATCGGTATAGATCTGTCCTGACACAAAGAAAAAATCATAGCAAATCCCGTGAAGGGCAATCCCAGTCAGTAACATAAATGCTAATTCGCCTCCATTTCCATAAGCAAACAATAAGTAGCGTATGGTCCAGGCTAACATTCCTGCTAAAATAGTTTTTTTAAATCCAAATCGTTTAAAAAAGAAAGGAAGTAATAGCATAAATATCACTTCAGACATCTGCCCAATTGCCATTTTTCCAGTTGGGTTTTCTAAACCTGATTCGTGTATAAATGGATGGGTATACTGATAGTAAAAAGCCAAGGGAATACAAATTAAAATAGAAGAGATGAAAAACAATAAGAAATTTCGATCTCTCAAAAGTTTTAAGGCATCCAATCCTATGATGGAACCAAATGTTTGTTTGCCTTCTACCTTCTTTGGTGGTGTTTTAGGTAAACTAAAACTAAAAAGCCCTAGTATAGCAGAAGCAATTCCAACCATTAAAAAAGTGTTTTTAAGCATTCCTTCGTTGGCGTTTACTTCTGAATCCCAACCCAACCAACTAATGGTTAAGCCGGCAATAATCCATCCGATGGTTCCCAAGACCCTGATCGGAGAAAACTCCTTTGCTGGATCTTTCATCTGATTAAAGGAAATCGAGTTCACTAGTGCAAGCGTTGGCATATAGATAATCATATAACCCAACACATAGGGGAAGAATGCATTAATCGACTCTGCTGTGTACATCATGTACATCAATAGTGCTCCTACTAAGTGTAAGACTCCTAAGATTCGTTCGGCATTAAAGTAACGGTCAGCGATTAATCCAATGATAAAAGGAGCGATGATCGCACCCCAAGATTGGGTTGAAAACACCAATGCTGATTCTCCTCCAGTCGCATTTAAATTTTTAACCAAGAAGGTCCCTAAAGACACAAACCAGCCTCCCCAGATAAAAAATTCCAAAAACATCATCAGCGAAAGCTGCATTTTAATCTTTAAGGTCATATTGTTTGTTTAGAGACTAATTAATCAATAATCTTTTTAAGTAAATCTCTTGTCAAAAGAATTCCCTCTTCTTCGGAGTGAACAGTTCCTTCGTACTCTACTCCTACAAAACCAGTATAACCAGCATCTACTACTGATTTCATAATGCGGTAGTAGTCGGAGTGGATCTCATCACCCGCCTCGTTAAAGTCATGTGATTTTGCACTGACCGCCTTAGCGTACTTCATTAATTTTTCAACTCCATCATAGCGATCGTATTCATCGGCACATCCAGAACCGTAGTCTGCTGGATCATTTCTGCGGATACAGAAATTCCCAAAATCTGGAAGGGTTCCCACATTGCCCATATTCACATCGGCCATCACTGCGGTTAAATAATCCGCATTGGAAGAAAGTCCTCCGTGGTTTTCAACGATAATATTGACGTTTTTATCTGCAGCATAGGTTCCTAACTGAGTCAATCCATCAACAGCAGCAGGAGCCCAAATATCATAATCTGTAGATCCTGATAAATTCACTCGAATGGAATGGCATCCCATCGCAGCAGCTGCATCGACCCATTTGTAATGGTTTTCAACAGCTTCTTTGCGTTCATCTGCATCAGAGGTCGCTAAGTTACCTTGTCCATCAATCATGATCAGTACATTGGTCATTCCGTATTTTTTTGCTTCGGCATTTGACTTAGCAACAAAATGATCCATCGCCTCTTTTGAAAAATTGGCTGCTTTTAATTCTTTGTAATAAAGTGCACTTACATACTCTAATCCTTCAAAACCCCAGTCGTGTGCTTTTTGAGCAAAACTATAAGGGTCTACGTCGTCCTCAAAAATCATACGGTGCATCGACCATTGAGCCAACGAAAGCTTCATCTTAGGTTCTTGGGTAACTTCAGTTGAAGCAGTTTCTTTTTTGTCAGTAGTTGTCTTACAAGAAGATTGTGTGAGCAACATAAATCCTAATAGGAAATAAGCTGAAATTTTGGGGAGGGTTCTCATTGAATTTTTCATGTTAGTTAGTTTATTTTTCTAAAAATTTTCGACTAATATATTGTAATTTTTACATTATGTG
>DAIRFL010000320.1:0-1121 GCA_036795105.1 Flavobacteriaceae bacterium
AAATAAAGGTCTGATAAAGGCGCATACCTCCATTGCAAACGAGAATTAATACCTAAATTATCCGATTGATTCGCGTATTGAATAAGGGTAGACCAAAATAACTTTTTAGAAAACGAGACTTCTAATTTTGGACTGAGCAACCACAAATCAGCACTCGAATAGGGTTCCGGCAATCGAATTCTGTTGTAGTCTACAAGCATACTGAGATTTACTTTAGGAGGAAATCTATATCGAAGTTGTAGGTTTAAAGAAGTTCTGTTTCCATTGTAAAATTCTCCAAAAGAAAATTGAGTGTCTAGAGAAAACTGATAAGCTTGATTAGTTCTCAGCTGAATTTCAGCATTCGAATAGTTGTAACCCTGATTTCCGTCTAAAGGCGCTCCATTATTACTTCTTGTTGGATCGAAAGAATTCGTTAAATAGGTATAGGTGTTCGAGTATCTCAATTGAACATTAAACTGTCTTTTAGAAGTGGCATCAAAATTTAAAAATATTCGACGATCGGTTAATCGCATATCGTCAGATGGTTGCCAAAAATCAAACCACATCAATCTGTATTGAAGTCGATTGATTTGTCCACTTTTAGGATAGCTATTGTATCCAATCATACGACCAGATTTTAAAAGATCAGTTCTGCGAATAAACCCTAAATCAGATTTGAAATCCTTTCCCAGATATACTAAATCCGAAAATACATTCCATTTTCTAGTATTGTAATTGATAAAGGTTCTCAAACTAGCATTGTCCTTTCCTGAATTTGGTTGAAATGATTTATGCACATAAAAATTACCGCTCCATACATTATTTGCAGAAGCTAAATTGTAATCGATTCCAACTACTCTGTTAAAACGCTGATCAGGATCTACAAAATCATAAGTTCCCACATTTGAACGATCTAGGAAAAACACTCCTAAATTAGATCGTGCAAACATCTTTTTTTGAAGGACAAACATGCTGTTGTTGTTAGAAGCTATTTCGTTGATTTCATCAGCAGCTGTCTGAATACTCAAAACCCCTAACCTCCAATCTTCATTGAGTTTACCACTGAGACGAACTCCTCCAACAATTTTATTTTCGATATTATTCCCGTCTTTGTCTCTTGCAATACCGATTCTTCGAGA